>JBEIJG010000012.1:0-19782 GCA_040380385.1 Phycisphaeraceae bacterium
CGCACGATGCACGCATGACGACCTTCGCGCGGCGCGGGATTTTCCGCTCTGACGAGCGCCGCGGCGCGGAAACTGTGCACCTCGTGCGCGATCTCGCGGCGCGACCGCGCGGTTGATCACGTTTCCCGACCCCACGCGCCTTGAGGTGCGAGGCGTATGCCACCCGAGTGACACCCGAGTGACACCCGAGTGATACCCGAATGACACCATTGGAGTGGCGCCCCGCGAAATCGGGGCGCTGTTCTTTGGTGCGATACGCGTCGAGGTGCCACGCTGAACCGTGGACAGGCAAGTTTCGCTACGCTGCGTGATTATGAGCGCGCACGTCACTGCCGCGAAACCCGCGATCGACCTTTCGAGGTTGCGCTACATCCTCGCCACCGACTGTGGTTCGACCACGACCAAAGCGATTCTGATCGAGAAGGTCGGCGACTCGTGGCGACAAACCCAGCGCGCCGAAGCACCGACAACCGTCGAAGAGCCGTTTGCAGATGTCACGATCGGCGTCTCGAATGCGCTGACCGAGATCGGCGAACTGGCGGGACGACGGTTTATTGCCGATGACGGCACGATTCTGCGACGTCAGAGCGCGGAAGACCCGGAAGGTTGCGACATATACATCTCGACTTCGTCCGCAGGCGGCGGTCTGCAGATGGTGGTCGCGGGCGTTGTTGCGCAGATGACTGCCGCGAGTGCGAAACGGGCAGCACTTGGTGCGGGCGCGATCGTGATGGACACGATTGCCTCGAACGACAAGCGGAAGCCGTTTGAACGCATCCAGCGCATTCGCGAGTTGCGCCCCGACATGGTGCTCATTTCAGGTGGCACCGACGGCGGAAACGTGCAGCAAGTCGTGCAGATCGCTGAGCAGATCGCGCCTGCAAAGCCGCGTCCGCGATTTGGCGGCGAGTACGAGTTACCCGTGATTTTCGCGGGAAACAAAGAAGCGGCGCCGCAAGTTGAGGCGATTTTCGGAGGCAAGGGCGAGAAGGGCTTTGATCTCTCGGTCGTCGAAAATCTGCGCCCGACACTCGAAGAAGAGAACCTCGGACCCGCACGCGACCGCATTCACGATGTCTTTCTTGAACACGTGATGGCGCACGCGCCAGGCTACGACCGACTCATCGCGTGGAGCGATGCAGCCATCATGCCGACGCCTGGCGCCGTCGGCGACATTCTGCAGCGGATCGCGGAGCGCGATCGACTCAACGCGGTCTGCGTGGACATCGGCGGCGCGACGACGGACGTTTTCAGCGTCTTCGGCGGCACGTTCAATCGAACCGTCAGCGCGAATCTCGGCATGAGTTACTCCATCTCGAATGTCTGCGCGGAAGCGGGCATGCAGAACGTGCTGCGCTGGGTGCACGTCGCGATGGATGAGCGCGAGCTTCGCAATCGCGTGAAGAACAAGATGATTCGCCCGACGACGATTCCGCAAACAGCGGAAGCGCTTGTCTTCGAGCAAGCGGTTGCGCGCGAAGCACTCCGCCTCGCGTATGCGCAGCACAAGGAGTTTGCGACGACGCTCAAGGGCGTGCAGCAGCAACGCACCGTGGGCGATCTCTTCGCGCAATCGGGCAGTGGTCAGTCGATCGTCGACGATATGCGGCTCGATCTCCTTGTCGCATCCGGCGGTGTTTTGAGTCATGCGCCAAAGATGGAAGAAACCGCCGCGATGCTCGTCGACAGTTTCGAGCCGCAAGGGTTCACGCAACTCGCGAAGGATTCGATCTTCATGATGCCGCATCTCGGGGTGCTCGCGAGTGTGCATCCGAAAGCTGCGATGGAGGTCTTCGAGCGCGACTGCCTTGTGCGACTTGGTTGGTCGATCGCCGCGAAGGGCGAAGGCAAGTTTGGGAAGCGCTGCTTCGCCTATCGCGTGTCGGGCGCGGTGACGGCGTCGGGCGAACTCGCGTGTGGTGATGTGGCGCTTGTGCGCGTCGGGCCTGAGCAAG
This sequence comes from Phycisphaeraceae bacterium, assembly GCA_040380385.1. Taxonomy (GTDB): domain Bacteria; phylum Planctomycetota; class Phycisphaerae; order Phycisphaerales; family SM1A02; genus QWPT01. Next base: position 1,956 of record JBEIJG010000012.1, read on the forward strand.
AGGTAGAAGTTGTGGTCGAGCCTGCGGGCGGGTTTGATCTCGGGAACGGGCCTGGCAAGAGCGTGACGCGACGATTGAAGGGCGGAACGGTTGGGCTGCTCTTCGACGCGCGCGGAAGGCCGCTTGCGCTTCCTGAGAACGAAGCGGATCGACGCGCGCTCGTCGCGCGATGGGCGAAAGCATGGGGAGTACTTGCGTGACCAGTGCGGGGCGATGTGTCTGGTGTATGCGTGCGATGGATGCGCGCCGATGGACTGAGTAAAGCGCCTCCGCGAAGCTGAACGCCGCGTCGGGCGGCGAACGATCTAGGAAGGAATTTTTCGATGGCGAAGGCATACACGCCAGGTCTGAAGGTGTCCGCGCAAACGACCTTTCGCGCTCGTCGGCAGTTGCCGGTGTCGGGTGAGGTGTTGGTCGCTGTGGGCGCGCGTGTTCAGGCGCGCGACGTCATTGCGCGAACGTTCATCGAAGGTGACGTGACGCCAGTGCCGTTGGCGTCGCTCCTGTCGGTTCCTGCGAGCGACGTGCCGAGTCTTCTCCTCGTGAAGAAGGGTGACCAAGTCGCGACAGGCGACGTCATCGCGCGCACGAAGGGCATCTTTGGGTTTGGCAAGAAGGAAATCGCGTCGCCCGCTGCTGGTGTGGTCGAGAGCGTCAGCGCAACGACCGGGCAGATGATGTTGCGCGGCGCGCCGATTCCGGTCGAGGTCAAGGCGTATGTAGACGGGACCATCGTCGAGGTCATTCCCAACGAGGGCGCGGTGGTGGAGACAGAGGCGGTCTTCGTGCAGGGAATTCTCGGGATTGGCGGCGAGACCGTTGGGCCGCTCCGTATCGCGGTTTCGACCCCCTCGGCTCGACTGGAAGCGAAGGACATTCGTGCCGACATGAAGGGCGCAGTCGTTGTTGGCGGTGCGCGCATCACAGCGGAAGCGGTACGCGCCGCGCGCGACGCGGGTGTTGCCGCGATTGTCTCGGGCGGTATCGATGACGCGGATTTGCGCGACGTTCTCGGGTACGACCTTGGTGTTGCGATTACGGGTACGGAGAAGATCGGAATCACGATCGTGATGACCGAGGGCTTTGGCGACATCGCGATGGCGGCGCGTACGTTCACGATCCTCAAGAGTTACGAAGGGCGCGAAGCGAGTGTCAACGGTGCGACGCAGATTCGCGCGGGCGTGATGCGTCCTGAGATCGTGATCGCGCGCCGCGCGGGTGATGCAGTGCCCGCACAGGGCGCGCGGCCGGAAGAAGGTGCGCTTGAGATTGGTACGCAGGTGCGACTGATTCGTGATCCCTATTTCGGGATTTTGGGAACGGTCGTCGCGTTACCGACGGAGCCCGCAGTGCTTGGTTCGGGTTCGAAAGCGCGTGTTCTTGAGGTTGAGCTTGAGGTTGCGCACGCGGACTCACGCGCCGGTGACTTTAGCGCCGCGCGTCGCGTGACGGTTCCGCGCGCGAACATCGAACTCATTGAGACGTGATGGCTGCGTGAAGAAGTGACGAGATACCGCGGTGATTTTGAGGCCGCTCTGAGAGACGACACCCGCTGATGGAGGCATGTATGCGAAGACGATCGACGAGCGTCGTGCGAGAGAGTGTGCGACTCCTCCGAAGGGTGGGCGAGTATGCGGCCGCATGCACGTTTGTTGCGTGCGTGGCGATGGCGCTCTCTCTTGCTCGAGATGTTGCCGCGTCGCCCATGCCTCCGGCTGCGGAGAATCTTTGTCTTCATGATGCGCCGGACGATGCAGGTGGCGTACTCGTCGTTTTCTGGAAGACGCCTGATCCAGCGGTGAGTGCCGGTGTGGTGATAGAGCGAAGCCTGACCGCTGCCGAGCGTGCGAAGAACGCCGACGAACTCTGGATCGAAGTCGAGCGCTTGGGTCGTGATGCCGTTGCAGGTGTCGACGGCTCGTACGTTCTCAAGGGAGTGCCGAGCGACGAAGACACGCGAGTGCGGGTTTCGATCCTTGGTACCGATGGCGAACTCTCGGAATTTGTCGAGTCGGCACCAGCTCGCCCAGAGGTGAGTCTCTTCGCCTTCAAGCGACTTCCGCTGCTTCTGACGGTGATTGTGGTCTCGCTTTCGGTGCTGGTGTGGGTGGCGCTTGCGCGTTCTGGTCGACCGCTCAAGATCCGGCGCATCGCTGCGCTCGACGCGGTCGACGAAGCAGTCGGTCGCGCGACCGAGATGGGACGTGAGGTGTTGTTCGTGCCAGGTATCCAAGACATGAACGACATCCAGACGATCGCCGGACTCACGATCCTCGGTCGCGTGGCGCAGACGGCGGCCGAGTACGACGCGCGACTTGAAGTGCCAACCTGCCGATCGATTGTGATGACCGCCGCGCGTGAGCAAGTGCAAGCGGCGCATCACGCTGCGGGCCGCCCCGAAACGTACGCCGAGGGCAACATCAACTACATCACCGACGAGCAATTCGGTTACGTCGCGTACCTCTCGGGGCACATGATGCGCGAGAAGCCTGCGGCGTGTTTCTACATGGGCGCGTTCTACGCGGAAAGCTTGGTGCTTGCGGAGAACGGGAATTCCATCGGCGCTATTCAGATCGCCGGTACCGCAGAGCCCTCGCAGTTGCCATTCTTCGTGGCGGCGTGCGACTACACGTTGATTGGTGAAGAGTTCTTCGCGGCGAGTGCCTATCTCTCCGGCGAGCGCGATCAACTCGGAAGTATCAAAGGACAAGACGTCGGAAAGGCGTTCGCGATTGGCGCGATTCTGATTGGAACCGCACTTGCCACGATCGCCGCCCTGAACGAGGGTGGTTCGCTTGGCATGTGGGCTGGATCGGCTGTCGCGAGTATGCGTGGTTTCTTTGGTGGCTGATACGGACGAGTGACGCGAGCAACGCGAAGCGCGGACTACTTAGGTTGCATTCCTTTCAAGATGATGGTTCTCACGGACTGAACGATGCTGCAACGCACGATTCCACTACTGATTCTCTCGGCGAGCGGACTCATCCTGATCCTCTCGTATTTTTCGCCTATCACCGAGACGTGGAGCGAGCAGGTCGTCTCCTGGTTCAACATCCTCGCAGGCGTCGCGTTCGTCCTTGGCGCGGGCAACCTGCTTGCGGTAAACCTTGAGAAGATCTCCTCGAAGCGACCGGGCTGGGCGTACTCGGCGATCACCTTGGTGAGCTTCGGTGCGATGTTGGTGGCGGGGCTTTCGAAGTGGGGCGCGGTACCAGATGCGAAGCACCCAGACGTCCATCTCGCAGGCTCGCAGGACTCGACACAGGCGGGGTACGGTTGGGCGTATGAGTACGTGTTGTCTCCGCTGACCGCGACGATGTTTGCGTTGCTCGCGTTCTACGTGGCGAGTGCTGCGTTCCGCGCATTCCGCGCGAAAAACTTTGAAGCGATTCTCTTGCTCGGTACAGCGTTCATCATCCTCCTCGTCCAAATCGCGGCCGGCGCGTTCCTCACCAACTGGATTCCTGAAGACAGTTTCTTTGCATTCCTCCGTGCGGAGTCGTTGAAAGCGATCGTGACCGAGGTGTTCCAAACCGCTGGCATGCGCGCGATCTTGATTGGCATCGCGCTGGGTACAGCAGCGACCAGTCTTCGACTCATCCTGGGCATCGATCGCAGTGCGCTTTCCAAGGGGTGAGTCGCAGCTTTTGAACCGAAGGCCTCCCACGAATGCTTCCACGAAGGCTTCCACGAAAGCCTGACTTCGCCCGTACTCGTCTACTTCATCGATTCCGCTTCGTGATGCTGACCTCCTCTCGATACGCCGTTCCTGAACTGAACCAATGAAGCAGCGCAACGAACAACTTCCTCCCGGCATTCGCGGGTTCCTCATCCGCATGGGGCAGATTGATCGCCGTTGGATTTACCTCGCGGTCGCAGTTGCGATCGCGGCCCCGATGCTCGCACGGCTTCGATTTCCTGAAGTCCCAGGCCGCATGGCCCACGCGACGTTCGATGCGATCGAATCGATTCCTCATGGCTCACGCGTCCTCATCGCCTACGACTTTGACCCAGCCAGTGCAGCGGAACTCGAGCCGATGGCGAACGCGGTACTTCATCACTGCGCCTCGAAGGGTCATCGCATCGCGCTGATGGCGCTTTGGCCGCTTGGCAAGCAGCTCGCCGACGAGGCGATTCGCGACATCTTGCTCGAGTACCACCCCGAGAAGGTCGAGGGTGTTGATTACGTACAACTCGGTTTCAAAACGGGCAACGAGGGCGTGATCAAACTGATGTCGACTTCGATTGCAGAGGCATACGCCGCTGACGCTTCGGGGAAACCGATCACGCAAATCCCGCTTCTTGAGGGTGTTCGCACGATTGGCGACTTCCAGTTGATCGCGAGTATCTCGGCGGGAAATCCAGGTGCTCAACAGTGGGTGCAGTACGGAGACAGCGCGATGCCCGACGCGTTCAAGTTCGTTGCGGGAACGACCGGTGTGCAATCAAGCCAACTGCTCCCGTACTACCCGAAGCAGATGGAAGGCATGCTGATCGCAATTAAAGGCGCCGCGGAATACGAGATGCTTGTGACGGAGAAGTATCCAGTGACTCGGTCGGCGGATCGACTTGCGCTCGGTCGAGAGCGGATGGGCCCGCAGTTTGTGGCGCACCTCCTTCTGATTGGTTTGATTGTGCTTGGAAATGTCTCGATGCTTGCTGCTCGAGGTTGGAAGGGAGCCGCTCGATGAGTGCAGGTAGCGGACAGCAATCCAGTGGTGCACCAAAGGGCGACACGCGTCTTTGGATTGCGTTACTCATCTTTGGAGCAGTTGGGATTTTTGCGGGCAAGCTTTGGCGTCCCGGCCCGTTGGCCGAGGCATACGTTGAAGTTGTCACCGAAACACGGGTGCTGGCGGAAGTGGTGCCTGCGCCGACGTCCCAAGGGACATCAACGAACGCACAGGGTTCCGAATCCCTTGCGCCGACGAGCCTCGAACAGGAAAGTGCTCCGCCCACCCGTTTGTGGGTTGAGTTGGATGATCCTCGTTTCAAAAGCGGCGAACTTCGCCGTGTGGAAGGTGTTGCAACCGAAGTCTGGGACGAGCGTGCGAAGGTGGATCCCAAGAAGGCGCGCGAGCAGATCGCTGCACTTGAAAGCGACGCGGAGAAACTCTCAGCGCCGACCGATCCGACCGGGCTTACGCGTGAGGAGTTCGAAGCACGCGAAGCCGCTCGTATGAACGCCCTCAAGGTGGTTGAGTCAACTCGAATTGTGGCGAGCCCGCGTGACTCGATTGGTATCTGGATCGCTGCGCTGCTGACACTGGGCATCTTCTCCTTTCTCGTGCGTGACAACCCGTTCTACAAGGTTGTCGAGTCGATCTTGATTGGTGTTTCTGCGGCGTATTGGATGCTCGTTGCGTTCTGGAGCACGCTTGTGCCTGATCTCTTTGCGAAGCTCGCGCCGGACCTCGTTCGCGCGACGATGCTGCCAGGGCTCGCACCATCGGAGCATCCAGGGAAGGATTTCCTGCTTGCACTCATTCCGCTGGCGCTCGGCATCATGCTTCTTTGGCGACTCGCTCCACGAGGCGCGTGGATTGCGGTGTGGCCGCTCGCGGTCGTGATTGGCACGTTTGCCGGAATGCGACTCACGGCATCGATCGAGGCAGACTTCATGGCACAGATCGCTGCGACCATGAAACCGCTGGTGGCGTATACGTCGTCTTCGGCCGAAGGCGCGGCCGTTGGCAGCGCGTTTGACCTCGGTGGAACGCTCGCGGGGATCTTGGGTGTTGTTGGCGTGATCACGGTGTTGGTGTATTTCTTCTTCTCGCTTGAACACAAGGGAGTCGTGGGCAAGACCGCACGCGTTGGCGTTTGGTTCCTGATGATCACATTCGGTGCTGCGTTCGGCTTCACGGTCATGGGACGTATCACGCTCCTCGTCGGGCGCTTTGATTTCCTCTTCAACGATTGGCTTGGGTTCAGTCCGTGACGTTGTTTCAGCGGTGAAGCGGTCGAGCAGTCACTGATCTTGAATACCCCGCAGGGGCCGATGCACAGCATCGGCCCCTGCGTTCTTTCCCCCCATGCAGGTGATTCGCTGACTCGCGTGCAGCGCAGCCTTTCAACGGCGTCGTCGAGCGACAAATCCAGCGAGCCCGAGCAGTGCCACTGCGCCCGGCGCCGGCAGCACGGTTCCACTGAAGGCGACGTTATCGAATCGAATGCTGCCCGTAGAGCCCGTCGCGCCATCAAGTACGAAGCGGAACAATCCGTACTGACCATCCATCGCGTCGACGGCGCTGAAGTCAAACGAGCGAAGATCCCACGTGGTGGTGCTCGCACCGAAGGTCGCGAGGGTCGTCCACTTGGAGCCCGCCCACCATTCGATCCGGTTGGTTGCGAAGCCTGTCGACGAACGGCGAACAGCGAAGCTCACCGACAAGTCGCGATGCATCGATGCATCGAAGCCAAACGTCAGCGCCATGCCGTTGTAGCCATTGCCCGCGATCGAAAGCGACTCGCCTGCGATGTCACCCTCCAGTGCACCGAGGGTCGTACCAAGAAGCGTGCCCACCCCGTCGCCGAACGAGGTCAAATCGACCGAACCGATGCCGGTCGAGGCAGCGATCGTGCCCGCGGAACCTGGCACGAAACCGTTCATGTTCCACGCGGCGATGACCTCGCCATGCGCGAACGTGCCACACGCAAGCCCGGCGCCTGCACTCGCAAGCGCGGCCGCTCGCGCGACACTCGACCCCTTCGCCTTGGTTGCCCCTGCACCCCGTTTCCATGCGACAACCGCCGTCTTGAAGACGTTCATCCGATCCTTCCTCTCCCGGGACGCCGCCCGGCATGTGACTGTGCTGCAACGCACCTCGCGTCGCGGCAGGATGCAACCTACAACACGCCATGCGCCAACTCTCAAACGCTGGCAGAAATTCCAAGCACAAAAATTCTGAGATGATTTTTCTTCGCGGGTGGCGGCAACGATGTTGTCGCACTGCGAACGCGCCTTCAATCCCTGTCGCGAGCGATCACGAGATCACACTATGAACGCAGACTCAACCGACTCACGAGCGCAATGGCATTGGTCGCACGATGGCAAGACATTGGGGCCCGTGGATTTCATCGAACTCAAGCGACTCGCAGCGATGGGTTCCATCACGAGCGCGACCTGGGTGCATGATCCGATTCTGTCTCGGTGGGTTGCAGCATCATCAGTTGCGGGGCTGCTACCTGTGCATGCGGCGGATTCGAAGTCCGCCGAGCCTGCGTCGGGTCCCTCACCCGATTCCTCTTCGGCATCAGCGTCCGCGTCCGCATCCACGGACGATGCGTTCGGCAATCGCACACCATCAAGTCCGCCGACAACGCCACCGATCCCGCCAGCTCCGCCGAGTACGACGGCATCAACTTCCGCGCCGGTCAACTTTGACCCTCGCGTCGCGGAGATTCTCTGTCGCATCGCGGTACTCACAGCACCACTGACGAACATCTTCGCGTTCATCGGAGTTGGCATCATCTGGGGACTCGGCGCGTCTGATCAGCGCGTCGTGGCGGAAGCGCGTCAAACAATGAATTGCCTGCTCACCCTCGGGCTTGGCGTGGTGATCGCAGCGGCGGTCTCGTTCGTCTGCGCGATCATCATCATCGGGCCATTCATCGGAATCGCGATTTCGGCCGCGCTATTTGTCTATTGCGTGGTCGTCGGAGTTCGCGGATTGATGGCGGCAACGAATGGCGTTCCGTTTCGGTATCCGTGGATCATTCAGTTCATTCGCTGAAGCGTCGCGGTTGCTGCGCTACTTGCACGGGCCCCATGCGCCGAGCAGGATGCTCAAGTCACTCGCGTCGGTCGATCCAGAGCGATCGAAGTCGGTCATGCCACCGAGTCCCCAATTCGAGAGAACGCTTCCGAGATCACTCGCATCGACTGTGCCGTTGCCATCGGCATCGCCCGCGCATGCGAGCATTCCGTCGCAATCGGGATACAGCCAAGCGCGATCGGTTGCCGAAAGCCCTGCAGCGTCAGTGACGGTCAAGACGATCTCGAACGCGTAGGTATCGACACCACAACCGAGCGGTGAAATCAGCGTGGTCGTCGCGCAAGCTGGATCCGTGGGCTCGCTGTGCTCATGCTCGTTGTGATGAAGAATCGTTGTCCACGCGCAGGTGCGATTGGCCGCATCGTGTTCAGCGTCGGTAACAAGCGCGCGCAACGGGAAGACCGTGTCACCAGTCATGGGGTAGAGCTGACCGTCCGCAATCGACGTGATCGCTGCAAGTGGCGGCGTGTTGTTGACACTCACCACAACCGTCGCCGACGACGTGTTGCCAAGTGGATCACGCACGGTGACACGCGGGTCGAAACGCGTTGGAACACCAAGAGGCGCGCTATAGGTTCGCGAAACAACCGCGGGTCCAGTGAATGGTGCGCTGCCGTCATCGAAGTCCCACGTGTATATCAACGCAGCACCTTCTGGATCGGTGGAGCCCGCTGCAGAGAGTTGCACGGTGAGCGGCGATGCGCCGTAACTCGCAGTGGTTGTGAGTGCGGCAATTGGCGGTTGGCCGGTGGCGGGCGCGTAGCGATAGCGCACAAGTCCACTTGGCCAACGCGTCGACCAAAGCGAGCCATCGTGTGGATTGAGCGCGATGCTCGTGAGGCCTGGCGTGTCAGAATCAAACACGCCAAGCGAAGTGACATTGCCGCTCGGCGAGAGCGTCATAGTGCGAATGAAATTCGACACGTAATCCCCGAAGAAAACTGTGCCTTGCAGCGACGCCGGCCAATCGGTGCGATCGATGATCGGGCCACCGATGGCGCAGAAACCAGTGAAAGGTGCGCCGCTCGCTCCGTCCGTAGCTCCGACGGTTGTCGTGCTTGCGGCGTTGAGCGTGTACGTCGGTGTGCGCGACATCGACATCGCGTGATTCCAATCGATCATCGGTCGATGATGCGTCCACGTTGGAATCGACGACGCGAGCGTTGGCGGCTGTGCTCCTGCGGGCACGAGCGCCACCGCATCGATGTTCGGCCCGCTCGACCCCGTTGAAGTGAAGCGAATCTTGCGGGTTCCGCTGACGAGCGCGATGTTCGTTGAAACGAGCCGCCACTCGAGCCAACTTCCGGTGCGCGGAAATGAAAGGGCATTGTTGACGGTCGCGCCGTCGACGGCGACACGCAACGTCCGTGCGGCGGTACCACCATTCGCGTGACGAATCCACAGCGTGTATGTGCCCGAGACAGACACATTGAATGTGTGTTCAATCCACTCGCCACTCGCGGCTTGATAGTCGCGATAGCCGTCGCCGAAATAGCCGGAGTACGCGTTTGACGTGATGACTCCACTTGCTGCTGCAACTTCAGATTGCTGAAAGCTATTCGGGTCAAGTGCGAGTGTGGCGGTTGTATCGAGCGAGTCTTGTCGCACGAGATCGCGGAATCGGTGATGCGTTGGGCTCGGTGCGGTCAGACCCGTGGGAGCATCGAGATTGAATGGCGATGCAGCGAAATAGCCATCGTGGTAGTCAAGCCCTTCGAAAAGTGGCCAGCCAAGATTTGCGCCGCGCGTCGCAGCGCGCGTGACCTCTTCCCACGTTCCCCAGCCAACGTCGCCGATGTGGAGCACGCCAGGATTCCCCGCGGCAGGATCATGATCACCCGAAGCAGGGACGATCGTGGCGCGGAATGGATTGCGAAGTCCAAGCGCAAATGCGCGGCTTCGGGCAGAGCGTGGCGCGCTTGCTTCAAACCACGGGTTACTCGGCACGCCGTTGCCAGTCGCGGGATCAAGTCGCAAGACTTTGCCGTTCAAGCAGTCGATGAGCTGTGAGCGGAACGCACCGACGTTTTCCTTCGCGCGAAGGATCCCGCGCGCGAGACCGTCGTTCACGTAACCGTCGCCAACTTGTCCACCGACATCGATCTCGTTGTAGCTTGCGGCGTCGCCTGTTGTGACGAGCAGCGTTCCGTCCTCACCGAACATGAGCGAGCCAGGTCCGTGCGATTGATGCACAATCGGAATGCCCGACGCCGCCGTTTCGCCGAGCAAAACCAAGCGCGTCGATGTGTCCGCGACCGATCGATTTGATGCAGCCGTCGCGGTGTAGCGCGTAATGCGCCCAATCGTTGCGGCGAAATACGTGTTCGTGAACTTGCTGTACTGCGCGGTGCCGAAGAAATCGAGGTGGTGTCGATCGACGACATAGAGGAGATAGAAGTGGCCGTTCTTCTCGAAGTGCGGATCGAGCACCACACTCATCAATCCGTAATCGCGCCAGGCACCGACTTCGTCGTTGAGATCAATCAATGGGGCTGCGTTGCGCGTGCCATTGGTGTTGACGACCCACACGCGCCCGCCGCGCTCCCAAACCACCGCGCGGCCATCGTGCATGAAGGTCGTACCGATGGGCTCATTCCAGCCACTCGCAATGTTCTCGACAACAAAGTCAGCTGGAGGGGCAGCGAGCGTCGTGGAACAAGTGAGTGCCCCTGCGGCGAGCGCAAGTGTTGAAGCCCAGGCAGAACAAAGTTGTGGCGAAATGTGCTTCGTAAGGTTTATCGAAATGCTGCGCGTGTGAAAGGAACCTGCATGCATGGCGCCAAGGTACGGATCACGTGCCTGGATAGACCCATCGAACTGCGAAATCTGGGTTGTTCGAGAAGTTCAGGGACGCGCACGCCCGAAAATCATCGCGTACATGGCCTGCGTACGGGCTTTACGCAGCAGCGCGTGGAGCCGACCAGTTCGAGTTCGTGGGAGAGTCTGCGCACGTTCGTGCGATTGAAACGCGTTTCACTTCGCCGCGTGGGATTGCGGGACGTTTCCGTGCGAGCCGTCGTGCGTTGTGAGGCGCGTCGTGAGGCGCGATGCGAGCGCAATGGCAGCCTTCATCGAACCTTCACTGGCTTTGTTCTTTCCGGCGATGCCGAAAGCAGTGCCGTGATCGGGGCTCGTGCGCACGATCGGCAAGCCGAGCGTGACGTTGACAGCCTTATCCCACCCAAGCAACTTCACAGGAATGAGCCCTTGATCGTGATACATCGCGACGACGAGATCCCATGAGCCTGCGGCAGCATCGATGAAAATTGTGTCACCAGGGAATGGCCCGTACGCATCGATGCCCGACGCGCGCGCCATATCGATCGCAGGCTTGATGATGCGAATCTCTTCGTCGCCGAAGAGACCATTTTCGCCAGCATGTGGGTTGAGTCCGCAGACTGCAATGCGCGGTTTCGCGATGCCGAGCGAAAGGCAGAGTTCGTGCCCGAGCGCAATCGGTTCATGCACACGACCGATCGTGAGGAGATTGCGAATCTCCATCAATGGCACGTGCGTCGTGGCGAGCACGACGGTGAGTCGCGGCGAAACAAATGCCATCGCTTGACGCTTCGCCTTTGTTCTCGCGGCGAAGAGTTCTGTGTGGCCGGGCCAGCGAAAGCCGGCGAGCGTCCACGACTCTTTCGAAATCGGCGCGGTCACAATCGCGTCGAGTCGGCGTGGATCGCTGTGTGGACGGAGCGCGTCTTGAATCGCATCTTCGACAAACGTCTTTGATGCAGCGCCGCCAGGCTTGCTCGGCTCGCGCGTGCCGCCGAAGATGCCAAACGCACCCTGATGCAATGCGTAGTCGATGACGGTGAAATCACCGAGCGCCATGCTGTCGTCGCGCGCGTGATCGATACCCGCGCGGAACCACGTCGGATGAATGCGCGCCGCATCGGCTGCTGCGAGCAGCAACTCGTTATCACCGTAGATGACAAAGCGTGCGCTCGCGCGAATGGCAGGATCGCCGAGTGCTTTGACAACGACTTCCGGCCCAATGCCGAGTGGGTCGCCCATGGTGATGCCGACAAGCGGACGCTGCATCCCTGCAGGATAGCGCGAAGTCGATGGAATTCGCAGTGCTCACGCGCGCGGCGTATTCAGGCGAAGACGGTGTCGAGCCAGCGCGCGAGGTTGAGCATCGGCCACGCCAATCGCCAATGCTGCGCCGCTTGCGTGCGAACGAGTGCGCGTGCAGTAGGCGTGAAGACTTCGCGTGAAACTGGGCCATCGATCCAGTCCGCGCGCGCGGCGATCCACTGTTCGAAAGGCAGCGGGAAACTTGCTTTGGGTCGCGAGACGATGTCTGGAGACAAGACATCGGCGAAAGCTTGTCGCAGGACGCGCTTGGTGACAAGTGCGCCGCGTGCGGGAGCGTGTGTCGAGTGAGCAGCGAGTGTGGCGGTGCCTGAAGAGAGTCCGCGTGACGCACCGCACAGTGCAGCCGAGCGCTCGCTTTCCGCTGCAGCGAAAAGATGCGCGCTTCCGGTTGTTTGCGCGGCGCGCAGCACTTCCAGATCTGCGAAAGGAACGCGACCCTCGACGGAACCTCGCATGAGCGAAAGATTGAGTCGCTCAAGGAGATTCACGAGATTGACACGGCGTTGCACCGCGAGATGCGCATCGATCGAGCGAAGATCGCCAGCATCAGAAAACTCGCGCGTGAGCAGTATGCCGAGCGGATCGCGCGCGGCATCCGTCGCAAGCGCATGCACGGTTGGTTCGAGTAACTCTGATGCCAATGCGCGTGGCGTCCAACCAAACGCGGTGCGGTAGAAATCAGCAGCGGTGCTGGCGTTGTGTTCGATCGTCGCGTCGATCCAAGCAACTGTTGCATCGAGCGGTGCGCCATAGCCGCCGAAGAGTTCGTCGGCGCCTTCGCCAGAGAGCGCAGCCTTCGCATGTGGCGCGATTCGTTCTGAGAGCATCGAAATCGCGATTTCATTTGGAGTTGCGAGCGGCAGAATTCCTGCAGCAATCAGCGAATTCCAGCGTTCTCCGAACGTATCGCCATCGACGAGTACTTCATGATGTTCGCTCTTTAAGAGTGCCGCCACGCGGCGCGCCATGAAGAGGTCAGACGATGGCTGCGCGGAATCGCTTGCGGCACCCGCCGCGAACGTGACGAGTGACGTGGAGCGAGCGCGTGCAATCGATGCAATGATCGTGCTATCGATACCGCCAGAAAGCAGCGTGCAAATGGGCGCATCCGCCACCATATGCGCTTCGACGGAGCGCGTGACGGCATCGCGCACGGCGAGAATGGCGTCGTTTGGAGCGAGTGTCGTCGCAAGCGCTTCTTCGCGGAACGTGCGATGCGCAGCGGGAAGTCGAGCGTCCGAGAGATCGAACTCAATCGCTTCACCGGGCTCGACCATCGAGATTCCCTTGAAGAGCGTTGCGCTTCCATAACTGCGACGTGGAATCTCAAGGTATGACGCAACGGTCGACCAGTCAGGTTCGGCGCTGAAGTGAGGGTGTGCGAGGATCGGTGTCGGCTCGCTCGCAAAGACGATCTCGCGGCCAGCGCGCGCATGAAAGAGCGGCACGATGCCAAACGAATCTCGCGCGAGGACGAGCCTTCGGTCGTCAGGAAACCACGCTGCAATCGCGAACATACCGCGCAGTCGACGAAGGCCGTCGATGCCGTGCGCTGCAAGGATGTAGGCGAGCGTTTCGGTATCGGAACGCGTGCGGAAAATGCGCCCATCGCGTTCAAACTCCGCGCGGAGGAGATGGTGGTTGTAGATCTCGCCGTTCCACGCAAGTACAACGCGGGCAAGGCCTGGCTCTGCGAGAACAAATGGCTGCACGCCGCCCGCTGGATCGAGCAGCGCGAGGCGACGATGCGCGAGCGCGACGTTGCGTTCCTGCACGAGTCCGGCGGCATCGGGTCCGCGATGAGCGAGGAGATCGCGCATTGCCGCGGTCATGCCACGGTCGCACGCAAGTTCTCCACCTTCCACAGTCGCGAATCCAAGCACTCCGCACATCAATCGACTCCTCAGGGAACAGCAGTAGGGAACAGCAGTTCGCAAAACTGCACCTCGCGGTCTGCTGAAAAGGCGAGGTACGGGACAACTATCGGCTCGGCGGCGAGAGAAATGCAGAATGCGGCGAGTTTGTCGCGCCCATGTCACCGGAGGCTCGGAGGTTGGGTCACCACGCCGTTCTCGCAACCCCTGTAGATCACGGGGATTTCCGCGCAGACACGCTGAAAAGCTGCCGCGAGCTTGCAGTCCCTTGCGCTCGCCGCGCCCGCCTGTGACGATGCAGAAATGCACCACTTCACTGCGGCCTTCGCCCCATCCTGCTTCGGATTCTCAACGACCGCCGACCGGAGGGGCCTCATTGCCCGCGCCCCGATCGCGGGACTCTCGGTGCTGTGCATAGCCGCGGCCGCATCCGCAGACGTTCGGCTCGACTCGCTGTTCCGCGACCACGCGGTTTTGCAGCGGGGCCGACCGATCCCAGTGCGCGGCACAGCGCTGCCAGGCGAGCGCGTCGAAGTGGTCTTCGGGACGGCACGTGCATCGGGAGTCGCGGGGAAAGACGGTCGTTTCTCGATCGAGCTTCCCGCGATGGAGGCATCGCTCGAACCGCGCGAACTCGTTGTCTCCGCACCAAGCGGAAACGCGAAGGTTGCGGATGTCCTTGTCGGCGAAGTGTGGTTCTGCTCTGGGCAGTCGAACATGGAGTGGTCCGTCGACGCGTCGAACGAATCGGAACGCGCGAAGTCCGTGGCAGCGAAACTGCCGATTCGCTCCTTCAAAGCGCCGCATGTGACTGCCGCGCGGCCAGCATCCGACGTATCTGGTGCATGGCGCGTGGCATCGGCGGAAACCGTCGGTTCTTTCACGGCTGTGGGCTTCTGGTTCGGTGCGGATCTCGCGCGTGCGTTTGATCTTGAAGTTCCGATTGGCCTTGTCGACATCTCGTGGGGTGGAACGCGCATTGAGCCGTGGATTCCACGAGATCTGATGTTGGCGTCGACTTTCCCAGCGATTCGCGAGGCCGCGCAAAGTGTTGAGTCGCGTGTAATTGAGTTTGAGTCGATGGGTGCTGATGCGCGCGAGACGCAAGCAGCGCAGGAAGTCGAGCGATTCCGCGGCGCGCGAGCTGCATACTGGAAGCGTGCGCTTGCCGATGAAATGACCGGCCGCGAGTCGTGGTCGACGCCGCAAAAAGCGGCTGATTTTCCACAAGCATGGCGCGACGCGACGTTGCCTGCGCTCTACTCCGCGCTCGATGCGAAGCTCGATGGATTCGATGGTTTCGTGTGGTTCACGCGCTCCATCGATGTGCCGAGTGCGTGGGCCGATCGCCCGCTAACGCTCGTACTTCCTCCGATCGACGACGCGGATTTCGTCTTCGTCGACGGTGTCGAAGTTGGAAACACTGTGGGTGATTGGACGCGTCGTCGCACCTACGAGATTCCGGGCGGGTTGAAGGCGGGCGCACACCAAATCACGATCGCGGCGCTTGATTTGCACGGCCAAGGCGGCATGACGAATGGCCCGATGAAGCTCGTACTTGCTGAAAACGACACGTCTATCGATCTTGGAGGTGCGTGGAAGTGGCGTCAAGGTGGTGGTGTGCCACGCGTCGCGGTGCCTGTCGCACGCGACATGACGAAATCACCGGGAACAGAGCCGCATGAGCCTGCCGCGATTTGGAACGCCATGATGGCGCCCGCCATCACGTTTCCGGCACGCGGCGCGATTTGGTACCAGGGCGAATCGAATGCGGGCGAGCCAGAGAAGTATCGAAACCTCCTTCCACTCTTGATGGAATCGTGGCGCGTGAAGTCGGGCAATCCCGAACTCGCGTGGGGCATCGTGCAGCTCGCTGCATTTCAGCCCTTCGTCGAGAATGAACCTGCGCAAGGTGCATGGGCACTCTTGCGCGAGGCGCAATTCCGCGGCGCGCGTGAAGGTCGTGGCGGATTTGCAAGCGCGATTGATCTCGGCGACGCAGCCGACATTCATCCGCGCAAGAAGCGTGAAGTGGGCGAGCGTCTCGCAGCGTGGGCACGCGCGACGGTGTACGGCGAAGCGAACGTCGCGTGGCAAGGCCCTGAACTCGTGCGTGCAGAGCGCGAGAATGGAAACAACGTTCGATTGCGCTTCGATCATGCGCAGGGATTGCACGCTGTCGGCGGAAATCCAGGCACAAATCCAGGCACAAATCCAGGCGGCTTCGCACTCGCGGGCGCAGACGGGAAGTTCGTCTGGGCGAACGCGTTGATCATGGATGAAGGTCGCGATGGCATCGTGCTCTCGGCTCCAGGCGTCGTGGATCCGGTTGAAGTCGTGTACGCGTGGCAGAACAATCCTGCGCGCGCGAACGTCGTAAACGGCGCAGGACTTCCGATGATTCCATTCCGTGCAAAGATCGAACGCTAAGTTGTGACTTCGATCGCGTCCATCTTCGTTGCCGCTGCAGCGGTGAGTATCTCGCACGTTTCTTTGCGCGCAGGAGGCGAGAAGGATGTCGCGCTTCCTGCGGAAATTCGACCACTTTTGGAAGCGCACTGCGTGGACTGTCACGATGGTCCGCGCGGCAAAGGTGGGCTCGATCTCGCACCTGCGCTTGAACGAAATCAGATCGGCGAAGCTCCATTGCGCACGCTTCGCAAGCGACTTGCCAAGCGTGATATGCCGCCAGCCGACGAAGAGATTCGGCCGACACGCGAGGAGTATGCGGCCGCCGTCGCTGCGATCGATACGGTTGTCGCTCCGACGACGCGCGAGGTTCCAAACGTTCGTCGGTTGAATCGTGCGCAGTACGCAGGCTCCGTGCGTGATGTCTTCGGCGTCGATGCAGCCGGCGCGATCGTCGAGCGCATGCTTCCCGCCGATGAGATCGGCGAAGGCTTCGATACAACGGGTGACACGCTCGCGCTTCCGCCGCTTCTGCTCGAGAAATACTTCGATGTTGCAGAGGCGATCGCGGCTGAGGCGGTGCCCGATGCACGACCGCGTCGCATCGTTGTTTCGCCGGAACGCTTGGAACGCCGCGGACAGGGAGATACGCACGACGGCCTGGCGTGGCTCTCGACAAACGGCACGCTGCGTGCGTCTGTTGAGATCGCGCGCGTGGGGCGGTACCGCATCACGGTTGATGTGGCGGCGCAGCAAGCAGGCGATGCACTGGCGCGGATGGCGCTGCTTGCCGACGAGAAGTCCGTGCGCGAGGAAGACATCACAGCGGATCGCGCGAAGCCACAACGCGTTGTGTGGGAAGGTGAACTCGCCGCTGGCGCGCGCATGATTGACGTGCGATTTCTCAACGATTTCTGGGATCCGAACGCGCCCGATCGATCGCGTCGTGATCGAAATCTCGGCGTTGGAGCGATGGTGGTGGAAGGTCCGCTCGATCCGCCTTCGCCGAGCGCATTTGAGGTGCGTGCGTTGGAGGCTGCCGGCGAGGGCGGCGAGGCCGGCGAAGTCGTGCGGCTGCGACGATTGGCGGACACGTTCGGCGCTCGACTTTTCCGGCGTGAACTCACGCAAAGCGAAAGCGCCGCGCTCGCAACGATCGCGCGCGAAGCGGCGATTCGACAGGGCGACGAGAAGCGCGCCTCATGGAAGGCGCAGTTGCGTGCGTTGGTCACGGCGCTGCTTGTTGATCCGCGGTTTCTGCTTCGAATCGAAGTGCCCGCAGACGAAGGTGGACGCCGCCCGCTTTCGGGGGACGAACTCGCGTCGCGTCTTGCGTTTTTCTTGTGGTCGAGTATTCCCGACGACGAATTGCGTGAATCCGCGAGCCGTGGTGAACTCGCAACCGCGGATGGCTTGGCGCTTCAGGCGCGTCGCATGCTTCGCGACCCGCGTGCGTCAACGCTCGCGTCACGCTTCGCAGCGCAGTGGCTAGGAATTGACGGTCTCGCATTGCGCGAGTTCGATCCGAAGCTCTATCCGAGTGTTGATCGCGCGCTCATGACGTCGATGCGCCGTGAAACCGAACTTTTGTTTGAGTCGGTCGTGCGCGGTGAGCTTCCGGTGCGCGCGCTGATTTCTTCGAGAAAAACCTTTGTCGATGCG
>JBEIJG010000013.1:0-18257 GCA_040380385.1 Phycisphaeraceae bacterium
CTTCGCCGGCGTGATGATGCCTGGGCAGTTTGGTCCGATGAGCGTCGACTTCGGATAGGCCTTCAGCGCTTCCTTGACGCGCACCATGTCGAGGACGGGAACGCCCTCGGTGATCGCGCAGATCACGCGAATCCCAGCGTCGGCCGCCTCGAGGATCGCGTCGGCAGCGCCCGCGGGCGGAACGAAGATCATCGTGGCATCGGCGCCGGTCGCCTTCACGGCCTGAAGCACCGTGTCGAAGATCGGCAGGCCGTTGGCGTCCTTCTGTCCGCCTTTGCCGGGCGTGACGCCGCCGACCATCTTGGTGCCGTACTCAAAGCAGCCTTTGGTGTGCGAGGCGCCTGCACTGCCGGTGATGCCCTGGCAGATGACTTTCGTGTTTCCGTCGACAAGGATGGCCATAGGGGGGGAGAGGATAGCGGATCGCGGGAGGGGCTGTGGCGACCGGAATCCGGGGGCAGACCGACGCGAGCTCGGCGAACACCAAGAACCCGGCGGGGAATACCGGTGCCGGCGAGCTGGCGGGTACAAGCGGGTACGAGCGGGTGCTTACCCGGCACCGCGTACGGGCGTCACAACTGCGCGTTGACGCACAGCTTGCGCGGCATGTGCTCAGTGCCGGGTGGTTGGCGGGTACGAGCGGGTGATTCGGGGTCGCTGCGCGGCACGGTTTGGGTGGTGATTCGGGGTCGCTGCGCGGCACGGTTTGGGTGACTGTGGACGGCGTGGGTCGCGAGATGTATCGCGATGCGAAGCACTTCGTTCGAAGACAGGCAACTGTGAGTGAGAAGGCTTGGTCGGTGGCGAGTTGGGCCGCATTTTTCACAGTTCTCTACGTTTGCTCTCTATGGCTGACTGATGGGTAACCTCCACAAGGCGGCGCGATCGCGCGTGCCCTCACTGTGCTACGGACCAATCCGCCTTCGTTACACTCGCGCCCCCTATGGCCGCCACAAAATCGACGAAGAAGTCCGCCACCAAAGAGTCTGCGTCCAAGCCCGTCGCGACTCGTTCGAAGAAGCCTGCGACACGGGCTCCGAAGAAGGCGCTGACCTACGCCGCAGCTGGTGTTGACATCGATGCCGGCGACGAAGTCGTCGATCGCATCGTGCCCATCGTGAAGCGGACCTATTCGCCGCGCGTCCTTGGTTTGCACGGCGCGTTCGCGGGGATGTTCCGCTTGAACGGTCCTGCCGGTTTCGGCTCGAAGAAGATGCGGAAGTACAAGGATCCTGTCCTTGTCGGCTGCACCGACGGCGTTGGAACGAAGGTGCTGCTGGCGTCTGAGTTCAAGATCTACGACACCGTCGGCATCGACTGCGTGGCGATGAACGTGAATGACCTGATCGTGCAGGGCGCGGAGCCGCTCTTTTTCCTTGACTATCTCGGTTTGTCGAAGCTCGACCCGACGAACACAACCGCGATGATCGCGGGCGTTGCGAAGGGCTGCGAGATCGCAGGCTGCTCGCTCATCGGTGGTGAATGCGCGGAAATGCCCGACATTTACGCACCTGGCGACTTCGACGTCGCGGGCTTCTGCGTCGGCGTCATCGAGCACGCGCGTGTGACGAAGCAGCCGAAGCCGAAGGTTGGCGACATCGTCCTCGGGCTTGCGTCGAGCGGTGTCCACTCGAATGGCTACACGCTTGTTCGGCGCATCATCGCGGATGAGAGGCTTTCGTATACGAAGAAGTACGCGGAACTCGGCGGCAAGCGACTGATCGACGTGCTGCTCGAACCGACGCGCATCTACGCGCGCGAAGTGATCGGCATGCTCGACGCGCTCGGTGCGAAGGAAGCGGTGAGCGGCATGGCACACATCACGGGCGGCGGCCTGCCCGGCAACGTCTGTCGCGCGCTTGGATCAGACGTTGATGCGGAGATTCACGCCGATGCCTGGATTCCGCCGGCGATCTTCCCGTTCCTGCAGCAACACGGCGGCGTTGAGACTTCGGAGATGTTCCGCGTCTTCAACATGGGCATCGGCTACACGATCATCGTGCGCCCGAAGATGGCCGCGACGGTGATGAAGATTCTCCGCAAACTCGGCGAAAATCCGGTACCCATTGGACAGATCGTCAAGGGTAAGGGCGACTGCCGCGTCGTCTAATTGCTCGGAGGCTTGATCGCGAACACGCGAAGAGTTCAGAATTCGCGGCGCAGCCGCTTCTTCTCGCCTTCACGCTTCTTCGCTTCGAGGCGCCGCTCTTTCGAGCCTCGCGTTGGCTTGGTTGCCTTGCGCACTTTCGGTCGCTTTGCGGCCATCGAGACAAGTGTCTTCAAACGTGCGAGACATGCATCGCGATTGTCTGCTTGCGAGCGCGTGGAATGATCGGCGATCAGCAGCGCCTCTTCGACGTCCTCGCCGACGAGATGCGAGCCTGCGAGGGTGCGCAATCGCGCGAGTGCCGCGTCGTCGAGCCCGTGGAGATCTGCAAGTAAGACGCGCAATTGAGCCTTGGTGCTCGTCTTATTGACGTGTTGGCCGCCGGGGCCACTCCCACGTACGAATGTGAAATCGATTGCCGACGGTGCGATCCAACAACCGTTCCCGAGGCGGACGGCATCTCCCGGCATTGGAATCCGCGGCCGCGTCGCAGCAGGTTGGTGAGGCGTCGCAGGGTTCGCTGCGGGTTGCCACGCGGCGTGCGCTGCCGGCGTCGCAGGCGTGAGGGGCGTGACGCGGGACGTCGGCGTTTTCGCAGGTTTTGGAGATGGATCGGATGCGGCCATGGTGAGATAGATGCGTTCAGAAGACCAACTTGATGCCCGCACGCAAACCCTGAAGGCTTCCGTCGAGTTCCATCACGTCTCCATCGAAATCCCCGCCGACCAAGCGATATCCAAAGTACGCGGCACCTTCTTTGCAGAACCAGAAGGAGATGTCAGCTTCAACGCGCGATGCGCCACCGAGATCGCCGTCGGAGACGGGGATCGAGAGTCCGTACGCGCCGCTCGCGGTGATGTCGACGCGGCGAATGATGGGAAAAGATTCCTTCGTGTCGAATCCGAATCGGAAGCCTGCACCAACTTCGAGTGCGAGGTACGAGTCATTCTCGTTGTTTGCAAGGCCCGTCGTCGTATCGGAAATCGTGCGTGAGAGCGCATCGATATCCGCGGAAACAAGGCCGAAGAATGCAAGTTCCGTGCCGTTTGCGGGAGGAGTCCAACCGTCGCGCGGTGTGCTCTCGTCTTGGCCACTCCACGGAGTTTGCTTCGCTGCGAGAGGACGATAGAAGTCGTACGCGACTTCTGCACCGACCGACCACCACGAGAACTCGCTCGTGAACGCGTCGCCGGACGCAACAGCAACGCCGCCAAGCGTGAACGCTTCGTCTGCCGTGCCACCGCCGTCGGTTGAAAAGCTGAAGCCACGAATCGAAACCGCGAGCCGATCGCGCGTGAGTGCGAGTTCGCCCGCAAACGACGCCTCCATGTCGTGCAGATCTGGCGTACGCACATCGATGCGTGCGCCGCCGTCGGTGAAGTTGCCTTCAAGCCGAGGGAGCCACGCATCAAGTGAAAGTTCGAGGTGAAACGGCGCTGGTTCTTCGGCGGCAGTCATCGACGCATCAGCGGCGTCGGTTGAGGCGAGCACGAGAGCCGCGAGGATTGTGGCAGGGTCCATTGGCGCAGCGTATCAGCGGCTGCGCATCTCGATGACCGCGATCTCGGGCGGACAATTCACGCGCAGCGGAAACCACGCGCCCACGCCGTTCGTGACGTAGAGATGCGATTCACCGCGCTCGTAATGACCCGCGCTCAAACGTTCGGTAAAGACGAGGTTGAGTCGTCGATTTCCGCGGCGCGCGACTTGTCCGCCGTGGGTGTGACCCGAAAGCGTCAGGGGAATACCGCGTGCTTCCGCGCCAACGAAGGCCTTTGGATTGTGAGCGAGGAGCAAATCCGCGCGGCCTGCGCCGCAGCGACGCAATCGCTGTGTGCAGTGGGGAATCGATTTCGCCCAGTCGATTCCAGCGATCAGCAATCCATCGCGCCCACCAACGCGCACGGAATCATCGACGAGCGCAATGAGTCCCGCTTCACGTGCGCCGCGCACGATCGCCCGCGGATGATCGAGGTGATCGTGGTTCCCGAGGACGACAAAAACGCCAAGTTTCGCGCGTAAAAGCGAAAGATGCTCAAAGAGAAGCGGTGCCTCTTGTGCGGAGAGATCGACGAGATCGCCCGTGATTGCGATGAGATCGGCTTGCACGGCGCGCACCGCGTCGACCGCTTGCGCGAGCCGCTCTGTGCCAAGGAGATGACCGAAGTGGATATCCGAAAGATGCGCGATACGAAGCCCGTCGAACGCGCGCGGCCAGTGTGCGCTCGCCAGCGAAATCTCGGTGATTTCGATGGGTTGTCGCACGTGTCGCGCACGAAGCGATCCGAAGGAAATCGAGTCGGGAAGTCGCGTGAGGAGCGCGTTTCGAAGACTCGCGGTGCGGTACGCAAAACCGCGCGGCGGTCGCTTCTCAGTCATGCGCGAGACTCCGTCGGTGTTGCGATGTCCTGCATCGCATGTGTGAGTAGGAAATCTCCGAGCGCGCGGACATGCGACGGCTTCGTCGCGAGCGCGCCAATCGAAACGCGCAAGACGAGTCGGCCGTGGAATCGACAGTGTGAAACGAAGAAATGTCCGTCGCGATTGATCGCATCGATCAAACGTTGCGTCGCATCGTCGCCAGCGCGATGCGCGATACATACGAGATTGAGTGGTGCGTCGACAATGAGTTCGAGCGCATCGCAACCTCGGACACGCGCCGCGAGTTCGCGTGCCATCGCAACGTGATCTCGAACGAGCGCGCGCAGCCCTTCAAGCCCGAATGAACGAAGCACAAACCACAACTTCAGCGCACGGAAGCGCCGCCCCAGCGGAATCTGCCAATCGCGGTAGTCGATGACTTTGCCTGATTCGGTTGCTGCGTTGCGGAGATACTCAGGCAAAACGCTGAGCGCGCGCACGAGTTCTGCGCGATCGGCAATCCACAAAACATCGCAGTCGAAATTGACGGGCATCCACTTGTGCGGGTTGAAGCACCAACTGTCGGCGAACTCGGCGCCCGCGTTCACAAAGCGGAATTCTTCGCAAAGTGCGGCGGTTCCGCTCATCGCGGCATCAACGTGGAGCCAGAGATTGTGTGCTCGGCAGATGCGCGCGATTTCTTCGACCGGATCCACGGCATTCACGCCCGTCGTGCCGACGGTTGCCGAAACGAACGCCGGGATATGCCCAAGCGCGCGGTCGCGCGCGACTTCTGCTTCGAGGAGATCAACGCGTAGAGCACCCGTTTCGTCGACCGGAATCAGGCGAACGAATTCCTTCCCGATGCCCGCAAGACGCGCAGCTTTTTCGATCGACGAATGCGCTTGATCGCTCGTGTACACCACGAGCGCGCGACCGAATTTTCCGATCCCGCGTGCGTCGGTTGCGAATTGACTTGCACGCTCGCGCGCTGCCACAAGCGCGACGAGTGCCGCAGAACTCGCGGTGTCTTGCAAGACGCCGCCGCCCGCGCTGCTCGAGAGAAATCGCTCGGGCAGTCCGAGCGCATGCACGAGCCAGTCGAGCACATGGGTTTCAACTTCCGTGCACGCAGGGCTTGTCGACCAAAGCATGCCTTGCACACCGAGCCCGGCGCTCGCGAGTTCGCCGAGAATGGATTCATAACTTGAATTCGCGGGGAAGTACGCAAACCAACCTGGATGTTGCCAGTGCACGATTCCTGGCATCACCACCTCATCGAGATCAGCGAGGATCTTTGCGATCGGTTCACCGTGCTCAGGCGCATGCACGGGGAGTTTCGCGCGAATTGCACCGGGTTGCGGGAGATGCGCCACAGGGCGCTTCTCAATTGTTTCCCGATACTCGGCGATCCAATCAATGAGCGCGTGGCCTGCGCGGCGAAACGCCTCTGCATCGAGCGGTTGATGTGGCGACGAAAGTGAATCGTTGCGCGAGGGCATAGAAATGAAGCGTAGCCAGGCTCAGTACACTTTGCCTGCGCGGAAATGGTCTGCATGATGAACAACGCGTCGGCGAGGGCGAGTTTCGCGATGTCTAGCAACGTTCCGAAGCCCATTCTTCCGATCGAGTTGCAAACCGACCGGCTTTTGCTGCGTCCGATGCGTGAAGACGACATCGAGATGACAGTCGCGAGCCTTGGCGACCTCGAGATCTCACGTCGACTCGCGCGCATTCCGCACCCGTACACCGACGTTGACGCGCGTTGGTGGCTCGAGGAAGCACGCCGTGGCCGCGCAAGTGGCATGGTCGAGCACTTCATGATCGAACTGCGCGCGTCGGGCGCGCCGATCGGCGCGATTGGTCTCTCTCGAGACGCGGTCAGTACACGCGCAGAAGTGGGATATTGGCTTGCGAAGGCGCACTGGAACCGCGGCTATGCGCGTGAGGCACTCGCGATGGTGGTTCGCTACGCGTTCTTCGAGCGTGTACCGATGATCGCAATACTCGAAGCGAAAGCGCACGAATCGAACCCTGCATCGATCCGCGTGCTTGAGGCATGCGGTTTTCTCGATGTCGGCTCGGTCGAGTGCACATCACTCGCGACGAACAGGAACACTCCCGCGCGTCAGTTCGAGCTGAAACGTGAAGTCTCGACATGAGTCACGACATGAGTCTCGAGTGAAGTCCTGGGGGAAAAAGAGATGATCGCCGACAGGTCTTCCGACATGCGTTCTTTCATTGAAATGCGATCAGCGCGTTCAAGGTGTGGGAAAACCCATCGTCATGCTGGACGATGGAGTCGCATTGGATTCGAACGTACAGACGCCGCTCGAAATCGCTGCTGCACGGGCTCTCCGCGGTTTTCGCAAGGTTTCTACGCAGCAATCACACCGAAGCAAGCCACTCAGTGAGCAACTCAATCGTGTGCTCAAGGTCATCCTTGTCGACCATTTCCGTGGTCGTGTGGATGTAGCGCGTGCCCGTCACGATCGCGACACAACGCGCGCCAACGCCCGCGCGCTGAATTGCAGCACCGTCTTGACCGCCGCGCGGAAGAATGCACTTCTGGTGCGGAATGCGATGCTTGCGCGCGACGGAGCAGAACTCTTCGACGAGCGCGTGATCGGAGATCATCGAGGAATCTTGCACCATGATGCCAGCGCCAAGTCCTTGCTTGGTCACGCGCTGATTGTCGGGCACGCCCGGCGTGTCACACGCGAGCGTGACGTCGAGGCCAATGCCGATGTCCGCCTTCGCGGCGTAGGCCGCAGTTTGCGCGCCGCGAAGTCCGACTTCTTCTTGCGTCGTGAACGCAGCGACGATTTCACACGCGTGGCCACCCTTCTTCTTCGAAAGGCGACGGCAGCATTCAATTGCAATGAAACACGCGAGTCGGTTGTCGATGGCCTTTGAAACAAGCTTCTTTGGTGTCTCGAGGAATGGCGTATCAAGCACCACAAAGTCGCCGATTTCAACCGACTTCTTCACTTCGTCGGCATCACGCCCGAGGTCGATGAAGAACTCCTCCACGCCCGGAACTTTCGTGCGCTCCGCTTCGCTTGAAATGTGAATGGGCTTGCCGCCAGGATTCATCACGCCCTTGAAATCACCCTTCTTGGTGCAAACGAGCACGCGCGACGCGAAGAGGTTGCGCGTGTCGAAGCCGCCCGCAGCATTCACCCAAATCATGCCTGCGTCATCGACGTGGCGAACGAAGAAGCCAATCTCGTCCATGTGCGCCGCGAGCATGACTCGAACGGGCTGACCCTTCGACTTTCGGGTTGGTTTGCGCGTGCAAATGTACGAACCCATCGCGTCGGTTTCGCGCGCATCGAAGAGCCCCTTCGTGTCTCGGTCGATCAGCGCACGCACGCGCTCCTCGCGTCCGGGGACGCCTGGCGTTTCGCAGAGACGGCGGAAGAGGTCGATGTCCATAGCCATGGTTCACTCCGGCGGATGAGGTGCGATTGGATTGATGCGGGAGGGAGGCCCGCAGCGGCGCGATGGTATAGGATCGCCGCCATGATGTTCGATACCCCGCTTCGTGAGGAACACCGCGCGTTCGCAGCGCAGGACGCTGCTCGGCGTGCAGAGCGCGCTCGCACATCGCGCGGCGCCGCGGAGGGTGTCGTGGTCGCGCGACGCGAAGTCGAGATTGAGTATCTCCCGTTTGGTCCGGCAGATGCGTCGGGCGCGCCGACCTGCGAAGTCGTCGCGCAATACGCCGAAGTCGAGCTTGAGTACGCGGCGATTCGATCAGGTGTCGCGCTTGTCGATTGTCCAGAGCGTGCAGCACTCGTTGTGACAGGTAAGGATCGGCTCGACTTTGTGAATCGACTTGTGACGCAGGACATCGCCAAACTCGCTGAGGGCGGTGTGACGCGCGCGTTCCTGACGAATCGCAAGGGCAGGATCGAAGCGGATCTTGTTGTTGCGCGATTCGAAGAGGCGCTGCTACTCGACACACTCGCGCACGATGTCGCGCCACTTCGGGACGCGCTCGAGAAGTTGCATTTCTCGGAAGAGGTCGCCTTCACCGCACAAGCCGGAACGCACGCGCGCATCGCGCTGCATGGGCCGAAAGCAGAGAGCGCGTTGAAAGCGCTTGGGCTCCTTGTTGCGAAATCGACTCCAAAGGTCGCGGATTCGATGATCGCTTCGGCCATCGCTTCGACGACGCACGTAGATGCGTGGCGTGCCTCGCTTGGCGATGCGCATGCATACGTTTGGCGGATCGAGGAGCTTGGCGTTCCAGGATTCGCGCTCTCTGTGCCAATCGCGCAGGCGGCGAATCTCTGGCGATCGCTCGTGACCTTTGGCGCGCGCCCTGCGGGTTGGTTTGCGACGAACACCGCGCGCCTCGAAGCCGGCACTCCGTACTTTCGCATTGACTTCGGACCGACCAATTTGCCCGCGGAAACGGGCGTTCTCGCGTCGCGCGTGTCGTTCACCAAGGGCTGCTACCCGGGGCAAGAGGTCGTCGCTCGCATGCAACATCTCGGGAAGCCCAAGCAGATGCTTGTCGGCTTGCGGCTCGAAGCCGATCTCTTGCCAGTTGCTGAGGCGCAGGTATTTGCGGCTTCGACGGACGGAGCTACGCCCGACGCGGTCGCTCTCGGCGATCAAGTTGGCGTCGTGACATCGAGCGGCATCGCGCCGATGCTCGGCGCAGCGCCGGTTGCGTTCGCGATGATTGCGTCGAGTTCATATGCCGAAGGCACCAAAGTGCTCGTCAACGCAGAAGGTGCGCAAGCGCCGGCGACGGTTGGCGGACTCGACTTCCTCTCGCGCGCAGCGCAAACATTAAGCTCCGCGCATGACGCTGGGAACGGTGCGTGATGGAGCCGCTTCCTGCTGTGCATGAATCCGTGTTCGACTATCGCTCGACCGAGTTTCTGCTGCTCGCGCTCGGCGTAGTCATGACCATTGGCGTTCTGATCGCAGCAATGTGGCTCCTTCGTGCAGCGATACGTGAGCATCGAACGCAGTTGGCGCGCGAAGAACGTGAGCGAGAGGCGTCAGCACGATCGGAGTCGCGCGAATGAAACAGCACGTTGAGATCTGCGAAGTCGGACCGCGTGACGGACTCCAAAATGAGAAACGCTTGGTGTCGATCGAAGACAAGTTGCGTTTCATCGATCTTCTCGCGCGCGCAGGCTTTCGCGAAATCGAAGCCACCAGCTTCGTAAGCCCAAAGTGGGTTCCGCAGTTGGCGGATGCCGAGGAAGTGCTCCCGCGCGCGATCGCTGCGCACCCCTCGACGCTCTTCTCGGTGCTCGTGCCAAACGAGAAAGGTCTTGAGCGCGCGCTTGCGTGTGGCGCGCGAAAAGTCAGCGTGTTTACCGCGGCGAGCGAAGGATTCACCCGCAAGAACATCAACGCAACCATCGCCGAATCGATCGAGCGATTCATCCCTGTTGTACGTCGTGCGCATGAGGCGGGCGTTTCGGTGCGTGGCTACGTGAGTTGCGTTGTGCAATGTCCATATGACGGCCCAATCGCGCCGGATGCGGTGCGCGAAACGTGTGCCAAACTCATCGATGTTGGTGTGGACGAGCTTGATCTCGGCGACACGATCGGTGTCGCGCACGCCGATGAAATCGAGCGTGTCATTGCGGCGTGTGCGGTGGTTCGTCCGGTGCACGAACTTGTCATCCATCTGCACGACACGCAAGGTCGCGCGTTGACGTGCGCGCGACGCGCACTCGAACTTGGCGTCCGACGTTTTGATGGCTCTGCCGCGGGTATCGGCGGTTGTCCGTATGCGCCAGGTGCGCGTGGGAACGTCGCGACCGAAGCGCTCGTCGAACTTTGCGAGTCGAGCGGTTACTCGACGTCCATCGATCGCATCGCGCTTGGTGAAGCGGCGCGATTCATCACCGGTGCGCTGGCTGCGCCGCCATCGGATGACGCAAACTGAAGCGCTGGACTGCGCGCATGGACTTCGCGTCCCGCGTGATGCGCGATCTTCCAACTTGCAACAGCGTCGTTCGCGAGGTGGTAGTACGGCGCGTGATCGACGATGCGATGGACGCGTGCGGTCTCGCCTTCAAAGACGACGGCATGCGGTTTCCCAGGGAAGCCGAACGAGCCAGTGTTGACGAGGCGAAGGCCGCCAATATCTTTGATGAACGCGCGATGACTATGCCCGACGAGCATGGTTCCCGCGCGCGGCGCGTATCGCTTCGCCCAGCCGGCTGCGAGTGCCGGGAAGCGACTCCAGTAGAGAAGGACCGAAAGCACGCGGTGTGGTCGGACCGCCATGTTGGCGACGGTCGACACGTGCGCTCCTTCGCCCATCGTTCGCCACTCCGCGAGCGAAGCTTCGCGCGCAGCCGCGAATCGCGCGGCGTCTTCAGCCATGCCGGTAGGCGTCGCGTCGAGCACCTTCTCGTAGGTCTGGCGCATGCTCGTGGCATACGGTGACCACGGCGCGATCGCCGGATGAAACGCATCGCCGTGTGTGAGGTAGATCGCGTCGTCAGCAAGTGCGAGTGAGCGCACGTCGCTCACGAACGCATCATGATTTCCCGCAACGAGATCAAGTCGAATTCCGCGCGAGAAGCAAAGATCGCGGAAGAGATCGAGTTCAACTTCTGCATCGCGCTGGAAGCGCGCATGGTGCAGTTCGGCAGCGTCGCCGTTCACAATGACGCGATCGAATTGTG
Source organism: Phycisphaeraceae bacterium (assembly GCA_040380385.1). GTDB lineage: Bacteria > Planctomycetota > Phycisphaerae > Phycisphaerales > SM1A02 > QWPT01. The sequence continues at coordinate 11,140 of JBEIJG010000013.1, forward strand.
CAACGATCGCCTCAAACGCACGCGCGCTGCGTGCTCCGCCTGGACGTCCAAGATGAAGGTCGCTCAAAACGAGCGTGCGCGGCATCGACGGCGGCGAGGAAGATTGGGGACGTGCCGGAGACATGACGGCGAGACGAGAGATCGAGACGAGACGGCGAGACGGAACAAAGGGACGAGACAACAAAACAACACGACCTAAAATCGACACTCGAGCGCACTGTGTCGTGGTCGCGCGGGTTGCGAGAAGGGGCCTCTGCGAAGCGTTCTCGAAATCGCGCGCCACCTCCGCCGGAAACTGCCCTGATCAGCAGTGCGACATCTGCCATCGGCTGATCAGTCGGGCGGGATGAGTTCCCGACTGACCACCGGGAAGTTTCACCCAGCTGAACCTCCTCCGGCGCGATTCGGGCCGAAGTAAATCTGATCCTTGCCGAGTCTTTTCGCTTCGAGTGCGCGCATGTCCGCGAGCGCCAGCAACCCCGACGCGTCGGTCGCGTCGCGATCCCAAGGGAAGACAGCGCATCCTGCGGAAATCGTTACCGGTCCTGGGCCTGAATCGGCGAGCACAGGAAGGTGGAGTCGACGCACTGCAGCCCGGCAACGCTCGGCAATCTCCTCGACGTGTTCTGGAACGCCCGAGCCGCCACGTCGCGGAGGATCGGGATCACAGAACACCACGACGAATTCATCGCCGCCCATGCGGAAGACGAGGTCGGCTTTGCGAATCGAGTCACGCAGCGCAGCGATCGACTCGCGAAGAACCTCGTCGCCGGCGGCATGGCCGTGGCGATCGTTGTACATCTTGAAATCGTCGATATCGAAGTACATCAGGCTGACTGGTCGCCGCTCGGTCCGCGCGCGCTCGATGATCGAAGGCAACATCGTCGCAAGGGCGCGTCGATTGAGTGCGCCAGTGAGTTCGTCCACCGTGGCGAGACGGTGGAGTTCGCCGTGGTCTTCTTCGTGGTCGAGCCACTCTGCGAGCCAACTCGCCCACGCGCCAAGGCGCGCGCTTTCGATCCTGCGAGAGAGCAAGATCCCGTGCAACGACTTCTTACCGTGGACGTGAGCTTCATGGACGCCTTCGCGATCGCGAGCGACGGAGCGCTCCTCGCCCGGCCGCGCCGGCGAAGCAAAACGGATGTCGTTGGCTTGAAGCGTGTGGCGAAGCAGCACGAGCGCAACATCTCGAACCGACTCGCGATTCTTGAGTGCGCGGAGCAGCGCGCGATCCCTGAGTTGAACGATCTCAGCGATCTGCTCGGCGCTGAATTGTGTTTCGGGCTTCCCCTCGGTTCGCGCTTCGGGTTTCGGCTCAGGTTTCGTCCCGAACTTCGCGTGGGCCTTCATTTCAGCCCTCAGTTCAGGCCTCGTCTCAGGCATCGTCTCCGATTTCGTCTCGCGCGGTGATGCGACGTCACGCGTGGAAGGCGAGTGCGAGGTCAAGTGCGAGGTCAAGTGCGAGGTCAAGTGCGAGGTCATCGGAGCAGGCGCTGCGCTGCTCGGTCGCTCGGCGAATCCGACGGTGCTCGGGTCGCGCGGATGTTCCGTACGCGGATGTTCCGTACGCGGAAGTTCGTCGTGCGGAAGCTCCGCACGCGGAGTCGATGCCTCGGGTGCTGGAGCCGTGTTCTCAATCGGTGACTCTGGGTGCGCGTGCGCATTGGCGCGCGCTCGGGCGATCATCGACTCGACGACGCGCTCCGAATCGTTTCGACGGATAGTTTCAATCTCCAACTCCGCGCGATCGGCGTGTTTCCCGGGCGGCAGGTCGATCAATCCCAAGCCCGTGAAGACCTCAACGATGTCGTCAGTCTTCGCCGGAATCGGAATCGTGTCTTCGAATCCCTCCGCCATCGCCATGGCGCTCTGATCGTCGCCCCGTGGGTAGAGCAGCACGCTCGCAACCGAAACATCGACCTTCTCGATGGCTCGAAGTACTTCGGTGGGCGAGTGGCCATCGCAGCCGGCGACGAAGGCAACGGCCACGATTGGATTCCGATCGCCCGCGATCCCGATCTCCGCGATGGCTTCGTAGAAATTGGGTGATTCAGAGACGGCGTCGATGTGCTTTCGAGCGAGTGAGGCAAACTCACGCGCCTCCGGCGACGAAACCACGACGAGGAGCCGCGCGCGCGGACGTCGAATGGCAGAAACGGACGAAGATTGCGCGCTCATCGCTCGCTTCCTCGCGCGGTTCCTGTTCCGCCGGCTGATCCGCCTTCTGCTCCGCCCTCTGCTCGAGTTTCGGCGCGAGTTTCTGCTCGAGTCTCTCTTCCTGTCAATGGCCTCGGCGCGTCGGGTCCACGATCATGGCGTGGTGGAAGCGCGTTCCCTGGGTGGTCATCGCCCATCAACATTGCGATCTCTTCCGGCGTGAGGCGCACCGCGCTTGGCGCAGGCTCCTCTTCGTCCTCGCGATCGAAGCCTTCAGCGCGCGCTCTCTCAGTATCGGTCTGGTTTCCTCGACCGAAGCGACGTTCGATGTCATCGAGTTCACGGTCATCATGTGCGCGGTCGGTAAGCGCACGGTCGGCAAGTAGACGAGCGGCCGCGTCGGCGGTTGGATCGAGAAATGCCGAATCTTCGGCGAGCTTGAGTTGTGGAGGCACGTGCGAAGGCGTCAAAGCGTCGGACCGGAGCCCAGCCTCAGTTCTCGTTCCAGACTTCTCCACAGGCTTCGGCATGTGTCGTGCACTGGGCTTCGTCTTGAAGTCCGCGTGGGTCATCGGTGCAACTGCCACACCACTGATGCCGAGTTCATGCCGGGGTTGTGCAGCAGCAACCAAGAGTGCGAGCTCGCCTTGGAACACCCAAGTGGAAACGTGGGGCAGTCGGTTTCGAATGGCGTTGAACAGCGGATTGAGATCGTCGATGTCCACGTCCGCAGCGACGAAGGCCGTCGTTTCGCGTGAGTTCGGCTCGCGCACATTCGCTTCGTGCCAAACGACGGCCGCCATCGCGAACAATGCATGGCCGATAAGTTCGACCTTGCAGCCTGAGTTTTGGATCGACTCGCGAAGTGAAGGCGACAGCACGCCGTCCGAGGGGACGAGCAAGATGGCGTGTGAGTGTCCCCGCAAGACCGACAGCGGGGTTTGAGTCTGGACCTTCACGATTCGGACTCCTCGGGGCCAAATCTAGCACCCCTTTTTGCGGAAGCCCGTCGAAGCACCGAATGGCTTGGGAATTGTGGGAATTGGGACCTTCTCGCTTCACGTCGCGGAGGTATGCGCACATGCGCGAACAGCCACGCGCGAGGGGAAACGCGCGCGAAAGCACTCATCGACTTGGCGGCGTTGGAGGGCTTTGGTATCTTCATCGACCCGTCGCCCACGGCAGTCGTGGGCACACCCCCGTTGAGGGGCATCCAAGACCTCATCGAGCGCAACACGTTCGTTCGTTCGATGCACGCATCAGGACAGCACACATGAGCCAGTTCCAGACCCAGGCCCCGACCGCGCAGTTCCGTCTCAAGGAAGGCGTCGAAGGCCGCCTTTTCGTCGATTACCGCTCGGTGGAAGATCTGCGTCGACTTATGACTCCAAACGGCAAGATCTATTCGCGCAAGCGCACCGGCCTCTCTGCACAGCAGCAGGCACAGGTCGCTCAGGCGATCAAGCGCGCGCGCTTCATGGCGCTGCTCCCGTACACCAGCGCGACCATGTGATTTCGACCATGTGATTGCGATCATGTGATTGCGACCATGTGATTGCGACCATGTGATTGCGACCATGTGATTGCGAACAACCGAAGAATTTCCCCCTGCGGACGTCTCAAGCGTCCGCAGGTTCTTTTTTCCAATCGTCACGCCCAGATCCGAACAGGCCTTACGCGAGGCGCATCGCGCGCAGTGCGCGTTTCCACCAGAGCAGCGTGCGCAGTTTCTTGAGTTCAGCATCGGTCGGATGCGCAGCACGCCCGCGGGCGAGCCATGATTCCGCAACTTCAAACTCACCGCGCTGAATTGCCAACAGCGCCAAGTTGTGAAGGGCGTCGATCGACCCAGGCAACAGGCGGAGAAGTCGACGGGCGCGAGCGCGGCCCTCGCGGAAATCTCCATGCGCCAAAGACAGGCGCGCGCCGAGTCGCATGATTTCCACGTCATCGCTGTGCGAGCGACGAATGTCTTGACCGAACCGCGCCGCGAAGATGCGAGCGGCTTCGTCCGTCAACCCGCAGTCGAGGTACGCGCGCGCGAGTTCGATCGCGTCGAGACGATCGATGTTGATCCCCGGACGATCGAGCGGCCGCTCCGCGAATTCTTTCGCGAGGACTTCGCGGGCTTTCGCGCGTTCTCCGCGTGCGAGCCCAATGAGCGCAGCTTCGTACACAAGCCCGGGAAGATCCTTCGCGAGCCGAGCGCCGACCTCGGCGTGCCGCGCCGCGCGCACCAAATCTTGGCGGCGTCGCATGGCGCGGGCGAGAAGGAGATGGAGGCGCGGATTCGAGGGTTCCGCGCGCGCGAGTTGTTCCAAGACTTGCGTTGCTTCGGCGTTGCGCCCGGCAGCGAGATGGATGCGCGCCGCTTCGAGCGCGATCGCGGGTTGGACACCGCCGCGGCGGAACTCTTCCGAGAGGAGCGTCGCCGTTTCTTCCGCGCGGTCGGCGAGACAGAGGACGCGCGCGAGCTCAACACGAGCGCCGATCAGCGATGGACCTTCCGCAATCGCGCGGCGGTAGCAATGTTCGGCGCGCTTCAAATCGCCGCGCGCGAGCAGACTGCGCGCGATTTCGAGATGTGACGTCGCGGGGCGTTCGATCGAATGGAGCGCGAGGTAGTACGCGGTCTCTGCCTCTTCGTGGCGACCAGCGAGTGCCAGCGAGCGAATGAGCATCGACACCGCGGTCTCACACTTCGGATCAAGCTTGAGCGTCGACTCGAACGCGGTGGCCGCTTCCTCGTGGCGAGTGAGTTTCGCGAGAGCGAGGCCCTCAGCGAGGCGCGGATCGCGCGCGGTTGGCAAGAGCGAACCACTCTGACGATACAACTGCAGCGCCTCGTCGAGTTTCCCGATGGCTTCAAGCGTCCATCCGAGGTTGAGCATCCAATCGCCACGCGTTGGGTCGCTCGCAACCGCCGCGCGGAGCTCGCGCTCTGCATCGACGAGACGCCCTTGGCGCAGCATTTCGCGCGCCCGATTCGCGTGGTGTTCACCTTTACGTGCGTCGGCCATATTCCGTCGTCGCGAGAGCAATGGATGGAGCGCAGAGAATACGTCGGAACTCTCGTCGCGACGAGAGGAATCGACCGAAACGCGCGGTCAACGCGACTTTCCGCTTCGTTATAGTTCCCGACTTCCCTTTGAAGCCGCGCGGCGCGCGTGAGGGATCTTTCGAAAGGCAACCTATGGCCACCGCATCCGCCACCTCCCCCAAGACATCGAAGGCCCCGCAGAAGTCCGCGAAGAAGTCCTCGCGGAAATCCCCGCAGAAGTCCTTGCAGAAGTCCTCGCCACGCGCTGCGGCTTCGAGCGCTGATTCCAGCGTGACGGGCAACGCGGATCTCCGCCGCGAAACCGACTCGATGGGCGAGATGTTCGTGCCAGCCGACGCGCTCTACGGCGCGACGACGCAGCGCGCCGTGCTCAACTTTCCCGTGTCGTTTCGGCCGATTCCGCAGGCGCAGATCGAAGCGCACATCCTCCTGAAGAAGTGCTGCGCCGAGGCGAACGCGGAGTTGGGCGAACTCGCGAAAGACAAGGCCGCGGCGATCGTGGCCTCGTGCGATCAGTTGCTTGCGGAGTTCGCGCAGCCAGCGCCATTCGGCTTGCCGCATCCCCGCATGCGTCACTTCCCGATCGACGTCTTCCAGACGGGCTCGGGAACCTCGACCAACATGAACGTGAACGAAGTGGTCGCGAACGTCGCAAGCCAGCGCGCGGGTAAGGCGATCGGCTCGAAGGACCCTGTCCACCCGAACGATCACGTGAACTACGGACAAAGCTCGAACGACACGTATCCATCGAGCATGCAAATCGCTGGTGCGCTGCGCATCGCGCGTGATCTCATTCCCGCCCTCGAGCGACTCGCGAAGGCGCTTGAGAAGAAGGCGAAGGAGTGGGACAAGGTCGTCAAGATCGGCCGCACGCACCTGATGGATGCGACGCCGATTCGCCTCGGACAAGAGTTCGGCGGCTACGCGGCAGCGGCGCGGTACTCGGTCACGCGCGCGAAGGCGGCGTGCGCGGCACTCTCGTCGAACATGCCGATCGGCGGCACCGCGGTTGGAACGGGCATCAACGCGCACGTGAAGTTTGGCCGTACGGTCTGCGCAAAGTTGACGAAGGCAACGGGCGTGAAATTCGTCGAGGCGCCGAATCACTTCGAAGCACAGGCGACGCGCGATTGCGTTGTGGAGGCGCACGCGCATCTCAAGACGATCGCGGTGAGCCTCACGAAGATCGCGAACGACATTCGCTGGCTTGGCTCAGGACCGCGCTGCGGTTTGTTCGAGTTGTCGCTGCCGGCGACGCAGCCGGGCTCATCGATCATGCCGGGCAAGGTCAATCCCGTCATCTGCGAAAGTGTGATGATGGTGGCGTGCCAAGTTGTTGGGAACGACGCCGCGATCACGATGGGCGGCCTTGGTGGCATTGGATCGTTGCTTGAACTCAATGTCGCGATGCCGGTCATCGCGGAACGTCTGTGCGAGTCGATTGAGTTGCTTTCGAACGCAAGCCAGATGTTCTGCGACAAGTGTCTCGACGGACTCGAATTGAACGAGGCCGAGGCGACGGGCACGGTCGAGAAGAGCCTGATGATGTGCACGTCGCTTGCGCCTGTGATTGGTTACGACAACGCGGCGAAAGTCGCGAAGGAAGCCTTCAAGACGGGCGAGACGGTGCGCGAATATGTGCTGCGGAACAAGCTCGTCGAGCCGAAGCAGCTCACGAAGCTGCTCGATGCGACCTCGATGACGAAGCCCGGCGGCAAGGGCCCTGGCGGCGGGTGACGTGCACTGCACGTCGCGTTTGAGTCGCGGTCGCCGCTGCGGCGGCGACGTTTGGCGTGATCGACCCTATCTCGGCCCGACGCGATTCACTCGCGGCGAGGCCGGCCAGAGCGAGCGAAAGCGAAGCGAGTCGCGAGCGCTGCACTTTTGACGTATCTCGGCC
>JBEIJG010000014.1:0-17543 GCA_040380385.1 Phycisphaeraceae bacterium
CCAAACTCCGTCAATGTGAGTTCTGCCTTCTTTCCATCAACCGCGACCTCGTGGCGATCAAGATCGATCACAAGCCGCCCAGAAAGCAGCACCATGCGATCGCTCTTCGGCGACGGTTCGTCGATCGGGTTCGTGCGACGGAGAATGTTGCGAAGGCGCGCCATCAAAACGCGTGGACTGAACGGCTTGGTCACGTAGTCGTGTGCGCCGAGTTCAATTCCCGCGACAACATCCGCTTCCTCGCCCTTGGCGGTCACCATGACAATCGGAATCGACCGCGTCGCTTCGTCTTGTTTGAGTCGACGACAGACTTCAAGTCCGTCGACATCGGGAAGCATGAGATCGAGCACGATTACATCTGGCTTCTCGCGCTTTACGACCTCCAGCGCAATTCGACCGCTGTGGACCTTTCGGGAGCGCATTCCGGCGCGTTCTGCGTGAAACTCAATGAGTTCCGCAATTTCAGGCTCGTCTTCAACGATCAGGAGTTCGGCCTTCGTGCTTGACATGGGTGGAAGAATGCGGGTTGCGTCCCTTTACGCTGTCAAGGAATTGTGAAGGTTCGGTTCAGACGTCAGGGCCGAGCGCGCGCCCAGTTGCTCAATCACCGCCGAATCCATCACACACGATGCGGTCCCCGTGACCTGCGGGAGCGCGTAGCGAACCCCGTCATCAGCGAGTGCGCCAAGTATCGCGATTTCCGCGGCTTCGCGCATGTGGATCGGAATTCCGTGAGATTCTTCCGTGGTCTGTACAGGGGCATGTGTTCGGCGAGCGATGGCATCGCGCAACGCTTGATTTCTCGCGGACCCGCCTGCAAGCAGGATGCGAGTCGCGGGGCTCGCGGTTTCTGAAAGAATAACGCGCATCGCCGCGTCCGCGATGGCATCTGCAACCGTGCGACACGCGTCGTCTGGGGAGAGATGGCTCGTGAGTTCGATCAGTCGCGCGGCCTCGTCGCCCGTGCCGAGGGAGCGTCGAGCGCTCGCATCCGGATGATCGATGCTCGAGCGCTCCGGTGCGATCGCGCGTGAGATCTCTCGACTCGTTCGCTCGTGCGCAACCCCACGAAGCGCGGCTTCGCCATCTTTGTCGAAAGACGTTCCCAAGCGCGTGCGCGCGACGCGATCGAGGAGATGGTTGCACGCGCACACATCGAATCCGCGTATCGCGTCGATGCCGCGCTCTTTCGACGGAACCAAGGTCGCATTGATGAATCCGCCGAGATTCATCACGATCAAATCTTCCGTGCATCCGAAGAGCACGAAGTCTGCGAGCGGCGTGATTGGAGCACCTTGTCCACCATTGGCGACATTCGCGCCGCGAAGGTCGTAACGCACGCGACATTGAAGTCGTGTTGCCACGGGCCATGGGTCGAGCAGTTGCCATGTGAGTGGCGGCGCGTGAAAGACTGTTTGACCGTGTAGCACCGCGAGATCAGGCGCAATACCTGCAATGGCGCAGAGTTCTGAAAGCGCATCGGCGTGCGCTTCACCGAACGCGCGGGCGATTCGCGCGAATGCGCTCGCCGCAAGTGGCTCTTGCAGCGCGATACGACGCAGATCCGCGGCGAGCTCGCCAAGCTCATGTGAATGACCGGCGACAAACTGCGCGCGCATCGAGAGGCCGGATCCGACGATTTCAACGAGTGCGGTGTCGAGATCGCCATCGATGCTGGTGCCCGTCATCGTGCCAACGACGAAGCGGCGGCGTTCTTGCGGCGGCGGATGGATCTCATGCATCGAGTACATCGTCGCGGCGGTGGTGCATTGCCGCAACCCGCGATTCCTCGCATTTCCCGTACCATCCGCGCCCCATGGTCAAGCGCATCCTCGTCACCGGCGGCGCCGGTTTCCTCGGCTCCCACCTCTGCGATCGATTGGTTCGCATGGGCCACGACGTCATCTGCCTCGACAACCTCTTCACGAGCCAGAAATCCAACATCGAGCATTTGCTCGATTGCAAGAACTTCGAGTTCATCCGTCACGATGTGACGGAGCCGATCATGCTTGAGGTCGACGAGATCTTCAATCTGGCATGTCCGGCGGCGCCTGGTCACTACCAATTCAATCCGATCAAGACCATGAAGACGAGCGTGCTTGGCGCGATGAACATGCTTGGACTTGCGAAGCGCGTGAAAGCAAAGATCTTTCACGCGTCAACGAGTGAGGTTTATGGCGACCCCGACGTCCATCCGCAGCCTGAGAGCTATCGCGGAAACGTGAATCCGATCGGGCCACGAGCGTGTTACGACGAGGGAAAGCGCGCTGCGGAAACACTGTTCTTCGACTATTGGCGCCAGAACAAAGTGAATATCCGTGTCGTGCGAATCTTCAATACGTACGGCCCGCGCATGCATCCCTTCGACGGTCGCGTCGTATCGAATTTCATTCGTCAAGCACTCGCTGGTGAGGCAATCACGATTTATGGAGAAGGCACGCAGACGCGTTCGTTCTGCTACGTCGATGATTTGCTCGACGGTTTCCTCGCGATGATGGACGCGCCTGATTCGCTGGCGGGCCCCGTGAATCTCGGCAATCCCGCGGAATTCACGATTCGCGAGCTTGCAGAGATGACGGTCTCTCTTTCGGGAAGCCGCTCGGAGATCATCCGTGCGCGGCCATTGCCGACCGACGATCCATTGCAGCGAAAGCCTGACATCACCCTCGCGCGGACCCAATTGGGCTGGGAGCCGAAGGTGCCGTTGCGTGACGGACTTGCTCGCACGATCGCCTACTTCCGATCGATCGACATGTCGAAGTACCGTGCGCCGACGCCGAACTATTGAGCGGTGCGGTTGTGACGGTGTTTGGGTTCGGGTCGACAGGGGGACTGGCCAGCTTTCTCCGTCTTCCGGGTGCGCAGACCGCTCTTCGCATTGGTCGTCCGAGGCGTCGTTCGCCAACGGGACGATCGGCGGCTCTTGTAAATCGCTGCGATTGAAGTGGTTGTGTGTTGATCGCTTCTCGCGGACTCGCGCGGGAGAAAGAAAAACAAAAATCTGTTCGGAAAAAAGTAGGGACAACCTTGCGGAGTTGTCCGATGTGGTAAGGTACGAACATCGACCGAACAAAAGAGCGGATTCTGTTCGGTACCCCAAGTCATAAGAAACGCGCTTGGGCGGTAGTCGGAAAGTCTCCGCTCGATCTAGAACTTCAAGTATTTGCATAAGCCGGCGCGAATGGCTTCCGCATTTTCAGCGCAAAAAACGCTGGATTTCGGGACCCTGCAGCCCACAACATTCCAACGAAGGGGATAAAGATGGTCGCTACAACTCAATCAGCAACGCAACCGACAACGCAGCCAACAGGCCCAACTACCAACCAGAACGGAAAGAGCAGTACGCCTTCCAACTCCGGAGCAGGTTCTGCCTCGAGTACACCCGCAAACAGCAGCAGACTTTCCACAGGAACGAATCCGATGCCGACTCCAACCAGCACCAACCGTTCAAGCACCAGTTCAAATGCTGCAACCTCAACTGCTTCAACCTCAGGCAATGTAGGCTCGTCTTCTTCCGCGGTTTCTACGCTTGAAGACAAGCCGCGTGCCTCAGGTCTCGGTGCGGGTTCTGTTCCGAATTCTGGCTTGAGCAAGGCTGAAACCGCCAAACTCGCACAGAAGGCGGATGAAGAGCGCAAGGGCAAATTGGCTGCCATTGAACGCGCGATGGGAGCGATCGAGAAGGCCTACGGCAAGGGCTCGATCATGAAGCTCGATGGCGACTCGCTCGCCCCGATCCCATCGATCGCGACTGGCGCTTTGAGTCTTGATCTTGCACTCGGCGGACGTGGTCTGCCACGCGGACGCATCATCGAGATCTTCGGGCCAGAGTCTTCAGGTAAGACGACATTGGCGCTCACAGTCGTCGCAAACGCGCAGAAGACCGGTGGTGTTGCCGCATTCATCGATGCAGAGCACGCGCTTGATCCCTCTTGGGCGAAGCGCATTGGAGTCAACCTCGACGAGATGCTCGTCTCGCAGCCCGACACAGGTGAACAGGCGCTTGAGATTTGTGAAATGCTCGTCCGCTCGAACGCCGTCGACATCATCGTCATCGACTCGGTCGCAGCACTTATTCCGAAGGCTGAAATCGAAGGCGAAATGGGCGATTCGGTCGTTGGTCTCCAAGCGCGACTGATGTCGCAAGCCATGCGCAAACTCACTGGTGCGATTGCCAAGAGCGAGTGCATCGTGATCTTCATCAACCAGTTGCGCGAGAAGATCGGCGTCATGTTCGGGTCACCCGAGACGACAACCGGCGGTAAGGCGCTCAAGTTCTACGCATCCGTTCGCATCGACATTCGTCGTATCGGCGCGATCAAGGACGGCGACAAGAACGTGGGTAACCGAGTGCGCGCGAAGGTTGTCAAGAACAAGATTGCTCCGCCGTTCCGTGAGGCCGAGTTTGACATCATGTTCAGCGAAGGTATTTCCACGACAGGTGATCTTGTCGACCTTGCATCGGAAGATGGGATCATCGAGAAGGCGGGCGCGTGGTTTAGTTACAAGGGCACGCGTATCGGGCAAGGCCGTGAGAATGCGAAGGCATTCATCAAGGACAATCCAGCGATGTTCGCGGATATCCGTCAGCGTGTCGTTGAGAAGCGTCTGGCCGCCGCGAATGAAGCGCTCAAGGGCAAGAGTGCTGCGCCGAAGGGCGGCAGCGATGACGATGAGGACGAAGACGAGTGAGGAGCGGGAGAGGCGTGACTTGCGTCCTGAGGCCGCAGCCCTGAGATCGCAGTCCTGAGATCGCAGCTCTGAGGCTGCAGTCGTTGGGCTCCAGTTCTCAAGCGTCTGTTCTCGAGTCCTTAGCACGAAATCCGAGCCCGAGTCTCTAGGCCGTGTCGGAGCGGCGTCTGGGAGATGAGCGCCGGTCGCAAACCTGTCGGGGACATGTTGAGTCATCCCGTGCGTCATGTTGAATGACACCAAGGCTGTCTCCTGTCCCGATCACAGTCCATTCGCGTAGCGCAGGTGGGGCGATGAGTCGATCTCGTCGCTCCGCCTGCGTTTTTGAACCTTCTTCAACTGCGATCGCTTTCAGCATGTGGATCGTGGACGGTTGAAGATCAAGGAACTCCCACGTACACTCCGCTCCCCGCACGCGGTCGTGGCGGAATGGCAGACGCGCTAGTTTCAGGTACTAGTGGGGCAACCCGTGGAGGTTCAAGTCCTCTCGACCGCATGAAGCCGTGGACCCGCAAGGGTCCGCGGTTGTTTTTGGGATTGGTTTGACGAGTCGTCTCGTCGGCCGATGGACTCGGCCGACGCCGGCCAGAGCGAGGCGGCGGCAAGAGCCGCGGCAGGCCGCCTTCGTGCGCCTTCGACCATCGGGTCTATCCTGTCGGCCATGGCCGAATCGCTCACGACCGACGACCTTCTCTTTGTCAGCTTCGCGAGCAAAGTGTTCGCACTCCACCGTGGCAATGGCTCTGTCGTGTGGAAGTGGAAGGCACCGAAGGGCACTGGACTTGTCACCGTGTTACCCGACGGCGATAGGCTCTTCGCATCGTGTCAGGGGTACACGTGGGCACTCGACCCTTGCAATGGGACAGCATTGTGGTTTCAGGAGTTGAAAGGCGAGGGAATGGGAACTCCGATGCTCGCCACGATGCGAGGTGCGAGTCCCGTTCCGCCTGTCGACGATGACGAGCGCACGAGCAAAGCGGACTGAAGCCGCGTCAGGAAACTGCCGCGGAGGTCGAGCTACGAAGTCTGTCGATCGCCGCGATGACACGTTGGCTTGCCTCGGCGATCTCTGATTCTGTCGTTTCTCGCGAGAGGCTGAAGCGAATCGATCCGTGTGCGATTTCTGGTGCGACTCCCATCGCAAGTAGCACGGGCGATGGATCGAGGGATCCAGACGAACACGCTGCGCCTGCTGAGGCATCGACGCCGCGCTCAGAGAGCAAGAGGAGAATCGCCTCGGCCTCTAGGCGCGCGAATCCAAGGTTCGTCGTGTTCCAAAGTCGGTGTGCATGCGCGCCATGCACAACCGCACCGGTCGCGTCGCGTACCGCGCGTTCGAACTGATCACGGAGCTCAGAGCCGAGCCGCGCGCCCTCGCTGGAAAGCCAGCTACGCGCAAGCTCCGCCGCGACACCCATGCCCGCGATGGCGGCGACATTCTCAGTGCCGCCTCGCCGCTCTCGCTCTTGAGGGCCGCCGATCGACTGAGGCTCACATCGAATCGTCCGTCGAACATAGAGGGCGCCAACACCCTTCGGGCCATGAAACTTGTGCGCAGCGAAACTCGCAAGATCCACTTGAAGTGCCGCGAGATCAGTCGGCATCTTTCCAATCCACTGCGTCGCGTCGGTATGGAAGCGAACTCCGTGCTCGCGGCAGAGGGCGCCCGCGCGCGCGATGTCGGTGATTGCTCCGGTCTCGTTGTTCGCCCACATGAGGCTCACGAGCGCAATCTCATGCGCGCGAAGCCGTAGGAGTTCGTCCAATGCCGCGAGATCAGGGGTGCCTGGTTGACCCTGATTCGCCGCGAGCCAAACAACCTCGCCGCCGCGCTTCTCGTAGCGCTGCGCGAACTCCCGCACGGCACTGTGTTCAAACGCGGTGGTGACAAGCACGCGGCGCGATGGCTGCGATGTCGCGAAGTACTCAAGCGTCCCGCGCATCGCGAGATTCGCGCCTTCCGTTCCGCCCGAGGTAAAGACAATCTCTCGATCTTGGCAACCGACGAGTTGCGCGACTGACTCGCGCGCGAGTTCCACCGCGCGCTTCGCCTCGCCACCCGATCGATGCACGCTGGAAGGATTCGCCCACGTCTCTCGCATCACGCGTGCGACTGCTTCAACGACTTCTGGCGCGGGGCGCGTCGTTGCGTTCGAGTCGAAGTAGAGGCGGGGTGGCAACATCGTCGAAGTTCGTCACTTCGTCGGCGCGGCCGCGCCGCTTGATCCCGCAGCCGCGCCACTCGATCCTGTCTCTTCCGACTCATTCACTTGCGACTGCTTGGCGTCGAGCAAGCGACGTTGGCGCGCTGCCATCCGCTGCATTTCGCGCTGTTCCTTCTTCTGCCACGCTGCGAGTTGCGCCGGTGTCATTCCAGCGATCGGTGGCTTCGAAGCATCCGAAGAGTGCAATTGTCTCAGCGCGTCGTACTGGCTCGCGTGGTACTCATCGAGCGACTCCTGTTGGTACGTGAACGCGTCGTAGGGGTTCAGGGGAGTTGCAGGCGACGCGGGCACCGCCGCAGGATTCGGAAGCGCAGACGGCGCAGGCTGAACCGGAGTCAGAGTTGGCGCCGAGGTGGCGCGGTTGACCGATTGCGCGCGTGGAATCGGTGCGGATCGTGCGATCGGCATTGCGCGCTGCACCGGCTGAGCGGGAGGATTGACGAGGAACCGCGAACCAGGCGCCGGCGGAGTTCCATCGATGAACGGTGCATAGACGTAGAGCACGCCATTCGTCACGCGTCCCGAGCCCATCTGTGAACGCGTCGTAACCCACGTGATCGGCGGGCCCTTCGCAGTCCGTCCTCGATCTGCAGCGAGCGACGCAAGAAGCCCGTTCACGTCCGCTGGCCCAAGGCACTGCGTTGCCTCCAGGAGGTTCGCGTTCCGCGGCTCAGGAATGCGATGTGCCGTGGCACCGTCGGGTTGATGCGCCCACGAACCCCACGTTCCGTGAAGATCGCGCGACATCAATTCTTGTTCTGCGACAGAGAAATTGCTCGTCATCATCACGCGATTCGAAGGCACGAAGATCCACGCCCACGGTGGCTGTGGACATGGGCCAGACTGCGTGTTCCCAAGCGTCGCGATCTGCGGTGCCCAACCGACGACGCCGTTCGTCGCTCGCCACGACACAGGCGCCGCTGACCAGTCGTTGCCCGGAACCCATAGCCAGCCACGGTCCTGATCGAAGGTCCAACTACCGTAGTGTTCGGCGGCCCATCCGAAGGGGAGACCCGAGCGCCAGTAGGGAGTGCCGTTCTGGGTGATGATCCATTCGCCGACGGAGAATGGTTGCCACCACGGCTGCACGTCGTGTGGCTGCCAGACCCAGCCAAACTGTGGGTGAGAGAACCACTGGCCATAGGCGAGCAATGACTGCATCAACTGCTGGCAGGTGGTTGTGCTGCGCGAACCGCGCTCCTGCGGGTTGTATGGAACCTGCTGGACCTCTTGCTGCGAGGCCCCGACAGGAAGCGCAGCAGCGGTGTGGAAAAGGGTGCCGGAAGTGGCGAGCCCGAGCGCGAGTGATGCAACGAATGTCGTAGACATAGTTCCACTATACCCCGCGCCACTTCACGCGGTTCGAAGTTCAGGTCTATCGCGCAAGGCACGCGACCTTCATTCATGAGTCCGCCGCAATTTTCCGGGCAAATACTTGATGGTCACCGTGCTCGCCACGCGCGGTAGCGAGCGATCAGCCCTTGCGTCGAACTGTCGTGCGACGGCTTTGGTGCGGCCCCAACCAACTCGGGAATAATCCGCTTCGCGAGCACCTTGCCGAGCTCAACGCCCCACTGGTCGAAGCTGTTGACACGCCAAATCGAGCCCTGCACAAAGACCTTGTGTTCGTAGAGCGCGATGATGCGGCCGAGCATGCGTGGCGAGAGTTGCTCGCAAAGCAACGTGTTGGTCGGGCGATTTCCGGGGAACGTTCGGTGGGGGACAAGCCACTCGGGCGTGCCTTCCGCGCGCACTTCTGTGGGTGTCTTTCCGAAGGCGAGTGCTTCACCTTGCGCGAAAATGTTCGCAAGCAGAATGTCGTGATGGCTCGGGGACTTCGCATCTCCGCCGCCAATTTCATGGAGCGGCTTTGCGAAGGCCATGAGGTCGCAGGGGACGGGCGAAGTTCCCTGATGGATCATCTGATAGAAGGCGTGTTGGCCGTTCGTTCCGGGTTCGCCCCAAATGACAGGGCTCGTTTGCCATCGACACGGGGTTCCGTCGAGTTGAACGCGCTTGCCGTTCGACTCCATCTCAAGTTGCTGGAAGTACGCGCTGAGTCGATGCAGGTACTGGCAGTAGGGGAGCACGGCGACCGTCTCGCAACCGAGGAAGTCGCGATTCCAAATGCCGATGAGTGCGAGGAGATAGGCGAGATTCTTCTTCGGCGGCGCGGTGCGGAAGTGCTCGTCCATGTCGTGGAAACCCGCGAGCAATTCGCGGAAGTTGTCCGGTCCGATCGCAACCATCGTCGAGAGGCCGATCGCGGAATCCATCGAGTAGCGACCGCCGACCCAATCCCAGAATCCAAACATGTTCGCGGTATCGATCCCGAACTTCGAGACCTCGGCGGCGTTCGTCGATACCGCGACGAAGTGCTTCGCAACCGCCGCGGGATTCTTCAGTTTCGCCAACGCCCATGCGCGCGCAGACTGCGCGTTCGTCATGGTTTCGATGGTCGTAAAGGTCTTTGAACTTACGACGAAAAGCGTTTCCTCAGGATTGAGGTCGCGCGTCTTCTCGTAGAAATCTTCGCCGTCGATGTTCGAGATGTAGCGGCACTCGATGCCACGCTCGGTGAAGTCCTTGAGCGCTTCGTATGCCATCACGGGGCCGAGATCGGAGCCGCCGATACCGATGTTGACGACAGTGCGAATGCGCTTCCCGGTGTGTCCGCGCCATGAGCCGTTGCGCACGGAGGTCGCGAAACGCTCCATCCGTTCGAGCACTTCGTGGACGTCGGGAACGACGTTGTGCCCATCAACCTTGATCGTCGCGCCCTTCGGTGCACGGAGCGCCACATGCAAGACTGCGCGATCTTCGGTGACGTTGATGTGGTTGCCTGCGAACATCGCCTTCGCGTGTTTCGCGACGCCGCACTCCGACGCGAGCGCGAAGAGCGCATCGAGGATTTCGCCATCGATGAGGTTCTTCGAGTAATCGAGATGCATGCCGAGCGCTTCGAACGCGAACTTTCGGCCGCGGGCGCGATCCTTCGCGAAGGCCTGCCGGAGGTCCATCGAGGCGCCCTTTTTGGCGAGCTTCTCGAGTCGCTTCCATGCCTTGGTGCTGTCAGGTGCAACGTGCCATGCGGGAAGAACCGGAGCGGGGTGCGAGTTGGTCGCGCCGGACGCTTTCGCAGCAGTTGTCTTGCCCGTCTTGCGGGCAACGGTCTGCTTCGAGGAAGAGGAGCGCTGAGGAGCAGTCTTTGCGGTGGAGCTTTTCTTGGCAGCCATAGGACGGGTTGTATCGGCAGATTGGCCCCCCATTTCGGAACAGAACATGTCGGAAAGGAACGTGTGGGGAGGGGAACATGCCTGAGGCCTTTCCCCGTGGAAGGCGATCTGTCCCACCAGTCCTCATGCGGAATTGCTAGTGTGCCGAAAGACCGTCGCGTCACGCTGACCAACGCTCTTTCGGACCCGATCCATGACCACAGCCTTGCCCAACGCAGCCTCGCCTACCGCCCGTCTTGCCGCCCTCGGACAATCGCTCTGGCTCGACAACATCACCCGGACGCTGCTCGATTCAGGCACGCTCGCGCGGTACATCCGCGAGCTCTCCGTCACAGGGCTCACCTCGAACCCCACGATTTTCGAGAAAGCGATTGGCTCGGGCAATGCGTACGACACACAGGTTGCAGAACTGGCGGCGAAGGGTCTCGCGACGGAAGAGATCTTCTTCGCGTGCGCGATCAGTGACCTGACGCGCGCGGCCGACCTCTTCGCCGATGTGCACGCGCGCACGAAGGGGATCGATGGATGGGTTTCGCTCGAGGTTTCACCGCTCCTTGCGAACGACACCGCGGGTACCGTCGCGCAAGCCGTCGAACTCCATAAGCGCGCGGGTCGCGCGAACCTCTACATCAAGGTTCCGGGCACTCCGGAAGGTTGCCCCGCGATCGAAGAACTCATCTTCCGCGGTGTTCCGATCAATGTCACGCTGCTCTTCTCGCGCGAACACTATCTCGCCTGCGCTGAGGCGTACACGCGCGGCATCGAACGCCGAGTGGCCGCGGGCCTCTCGCCAGTCGTGTCGTCGGTCGCGAGCGTCTTCATCTCGCGATGGGATCGCGCGACGGGCAAGGCGTTGCCAGCATCGTTGCAGAACACGGTTGGTATCGCGATGGCAGGTCGCGTCTTGAAGGCCGCGCTCGATTTCCACGCGACGCCGCGTTGGAGAGCGCTTGCCGCGAAGGGCGCCGTTGAGCAGCGCGTACTCTGGGCCTCCACGGGTACCAAGGATCCGGCGCTTTCGCCAAGTCTCTATTGCGATGTGCTCGGTGCACCGAACACCGTCAACACCATTCCTGAAGAGACGCTGCTCGCGGTCGCAGAGAAGGGCAATCCGCAGGCTGCGATGGCGTCCGACGGTGTCGCTGCGGAGAAGACGTTGGCCGCTGTGACCGCTGCCGGCGTCGATCTTGCGAAGATCGCGGAGACCTTGCAGATCGAAGGTCGCGATTCCTTCAACAAGAGTTGGGCGGATCTCCTCGCGAAGATCGGTTCGAAACGCGAAGCATTGTCGGCCGCACGCTGAACGACGGACTGCATCATGCAACCGACCGGATCCTCGATGAACTTCCTCGACGAACTCACCTGGCGCGGGATGCTGCACCAGACGACCTCGCCCGAACTCGCTGCGCACCTTTCCTCCGGTGTACGTGCGGGATACGCGGGTTTCGATCCGACGTCTGACAGCCTGACCATTGGGAACTTCATGGGCATCAAGTTGCTCGCGCACTTGCAACGTGCGGGACATCGCCCGATCGTCGTCTCTGGTGGCGGCACAGGTTTGATCGGTGATCCAAGTGGAAAGAGCGCTGAGCGCACGCTCTTGACGCGCGACCTTGTCGAGCACAATGCGAAGAGTCAGCAGAGGATTTTCAGCCGATTCCTCGACTTTAGCGGCGCACGTGCGGCCAAGATCGTCAACAACGTCGACTGGCTTTCCTCGATGTCGTACCTCGACATGCTGCGCGATATTGGCAAGCATTTCAGTGTGAACCAGATGATCGCGCGTGACTCCGTCGCGTCGCGCCTTGAGGGGCGCGAGCAGGGGATCAGCTACACCGAGTTCAGTTACATGATTCTGCAGGCGTACGACTTCTTGCATCTTTACCGCGCTGAAAAGTGCACGGTGCAACTCGGTGGAAGCGATCAATTCGGGAACATCGTCTCGGGTATCGATCTCATTCGTCGGCTTGAGCAAGGCGAGAGTTTCGGTGCGACGTGTCCGCTCGTGACAACGAGCGACGGACAGAAGATTGGGAAGACGGAGAAGGGCGCGATCTGGCTTACTGCCGACAAAACAAGCCCGTATCGCTTCTATCAATACTGGCTGAACACCACCGACGCCGACGCGGTGAAGTTCCTGAAGTGGTTCACGTTCCTCGATCATGACGCGGTGCAGTCGCTCGCACATTCGCTCGCACAAGATCCGAGTAAGCGCGAAGCGCAGAAGTCGCTCGCTGCGGAGATGACGCGCATGACGCACGGTGAAACCGAACTTGCGCGCGCCATCGCGACGAGCGAAGCGATTTTCTCTGGTGACGTGAAGTCGCTCGATGCGGCGCAAATCGCGGAAATCGCAGCGGATCTTCCGTCGAGCGAAGTTGCAGCCGCGGCGCTCTCTGCAGGCGTTGGAATCGTCGACTTTATCACCGGAACGACCTGCGCTGCGAGTAAGCGTGAGGCGCGCGAATTCGTGCAAAACGGCGCGGTAAGCGTGAATGGCGAGAAGGTCGGCGCAGACTTTGTCGTGCGAAGCGAGCATGCGCTCCATGTAGGCAAGATGGGCAACAAGATCGGCGGCGTCATTCTCCTGCGTCGCGGCAAGAAGGCGTATCACGCGGTCCGCGTGGTGCAGTAACGCGAACGGCTTTGGTCGAGGCAACGGCGCGCGCAAAAAAACGTGTCAGCCGGCGGGGACGATTTCGACGCGAATGACCGATGGTGTCGCTGTCGTGATGTCGACACCCAACGGCGCGACCATCGGCGACGAACCCAAGATGTCCTTCAAGAGCAACTCGTGTTCGCCGGGTTGCGTGGGGATTCCGTCTGCGCCGGTGCGAAGGCGAATTGTCCGGCCGCTGAGCGCGTCGCTTGCACGGATGACTGCTTGACGTGAGCCCGTGCACTCGACCGATGCGTGCACGAGATTCGGGGAGTTCACGAGTGTCCTCGAGGCATCGCCCGATTCGATGACCACATCGAACGCGATCACGCGCGTTTGCAGCGTCTGCCCCGCGGCGTAAAACCAGACGACGATCGTGATCGCCGTCACGCCCGCGAGATCAAGGATGCGCTCGCGCCACGATCTCAACGTGCACCTCCGTGGCTGTCGTTCGTGCTGTGGCCATGATCCGTCTCGCGCGTTCGAATGGCGGCGCGTGCGCCCGCGACGACGTCATCGACGATCGCCGGAGTTTGTTTGAGGCGTCGCTCGAGTTCCTCGCCGAGCTCGTCGCGCGGAATCGGCGACGAAAGCGTGCCGCCCTCAGCAATGCGAATCGAGCCGGTTTCTTCGCTCACCACGACGACGACGCAATCGGACTCTTCGGTGACTCCAATCGCCGCGCGGTGGCGCGCGCCAAGTTCGGCGGGGAGGTCATCGCTCTCCGCGAGCGGCAACTGCACGCCGGCACCCCACACGCGCCCTCCGCGAATCACGAGCGCCAAGTCGTGCAGCGGAGAATTCGGCCAGAAAACGCTTTGAAGAAGCGGGGCACTTGGTTTTGCGTCGAGTTCAACGCCGCCCGAGAGGAGGTCGCCGATTCCGATGCGGCGCTCGATGACGATCAGCGCGCCGAAGCGATTCTTGGAGAGGAACTCGGCGGCTTCCGCGATGTCGGCAGCAAGGCCTGCGATTTGCGCACGCGGGCGCTTGAAGAGATTCGTTCGTCCGATCCGGCTGAACGCCGCGCGGATTTCGGGTTGGAAGACCACGATCAGGAGAATCGCGAGCAGGTTGAACGCGCGGTCGAAGAGAAAGCGCAGGCGTTGGAAACTGTCGGTTGCGTCGCCGAGGACGCGCACGAGGAGTGCCATCGCGACGGTGAGGAGGAAGAACCCCTTGATGACGCCCGCGCCACGCGTTCCGCGGAGGAATCGGAAGACCGCGTACACAACGAGCCAAATGACCGCCAACTCGATGAAGACAACGAGCGCGTCAGCGAGGCGGGTTCCGTCGAGATTCAGCGGCACGGGCCGCGATCATACGTTTCCGGCCGTATCATCGCCGCCCCATGAGCAGGATCTCGACGAGTTGGGACATCGGTCGTTTCACAGGGCAATGCGCGGCGACAGGCGAGCCGCTTTCGCCCGGCAAACAGCAGGTCGTTGCGCTGGTGGAGCGCGAGGATGATCCTTCTGCACCGCTCGTCCGCATGGACTTTTCGGAGGCGGGCTGGAACTCGCCCGCGCGACCCAAGGGCGTGATCGCGTTCTGGAAGGCAACGGTCCCAGAGCCCGGCGAAAAGAAGCGCGGCTTTGTCGATGATCAAACGCTACTCGATCTCTTTGAGCGGCTCGGCGGCGACGACCGCATCCATCGCGTGCGCTTCCGCTTCGTGCTGATGCTGTTGCTCGTGCGGAAGAAACTCTTGCGAGTGACGGGCACGTCGTCCGAAGGTGGCGTGGAGACATGGCACGTGCTTCCAAAGGGTGCGGTGGAGGGCGAGTCGCCGCTCGCTGTGACGAATCCGAAACTCGACGAGGCGGCGATGAAGGAAGTCACCGACCAGCTCGGCGAGGTGCTCGATGGAGCTTGGTGAGCCGCGGCGAAGCGTGAAAACGCGCGTGCGTGCAGGTGCGCTGTTCGTGCTTGTGCCGGTACTTGTGCTTTGTGGCTGCGCGACCGATGAAACGCTCAACGCCGGCGCGTCGGGCCAAGGAGTCGATACGCAACGCGCATCTTCTACTTCCGAACAGGAAGAACTCGCGCGTGCGCGCACGGCACTCACGCCGCTTGTCGCGCAACAGAACGAACGCTCTGCGCGTCTTGCGACGTTTGAATCGCGCGCGTCGCTTGAGTTTCGCTATCGCGATGCGTCGGGCGAACACTTCGAGCAATGCGAAGCCGACATTTTCCTCGCGCCGCCGAATCGCGGTGCGCTGCGGGTGATGAAGGTCGGAACGAATCTGTGGTGGATCGGCGGCGATGGAACGCGCTCGTGGATCTTCGAATTGAACGTGACACCCAAGCGCGCGACGGTCTACGACAGCAGCGCCTCCGGCGTCTTTGCCGAAGCGGGCGACGTTGTTGGCACGGGCGAATTCACGCTGCTTTCGCCGGAAAGTGTGCGACTTTTGATGGGGCACGCTGCGATCGCGGAGGAGTGGGTTCCCGTTGCGTTCGAAGGTGTCGCCAAGGATGCGCCGTTGGCGGAGCGCTTCGGCGTGCGTGTTCAACTCGAGGCGAAGGGCGCTTCGGCCGCGCGTCTGTTCGCGACGACGACGTTTGGTCGCGATGGCTTGCCGCGCGCGTTGTCGATTGAATCGATGGACCGAGTCAAGATTGCGGAAGCCACGCTCACTGATCCTGTGCGCGCACCGATGACGGATATCGCGCAAGGCGCGTGGCCGACGGTGGCGCGCCGCGTGGAAGTCGTGGCGCCGCGTTCAGGTGCGTCGATCAAGATTTTCCTCGACACTCCGGCCGCGAGCGCGACGCGCATGAAGCCGCGCTTCTTCGAACTCGACGCGCTGCTCACGCAACTTCGCCCTGAAGTCGTTGAGTTTGTGACGAAGTCGAATCCAGGCGATTCGAGTTCGCCCTCGACGTCATCCTCGACGTCATCATCGACGTCGCCATCGATATCTCCATCGACATCTCCATCGACCTCACCATCACCGTCGAGTGAGAACTCGGCACTTCGCCGTGAGGTTGCGCCGTGAGTGGCTCGTTTCCATTGAGCATTCGTGCTGCAGCGCGGCGCGCGGGCGTGATGCTGCCTTTGCCGCTGCCGACGCTCCTGTCAGCACTCATCGCGTTGCCGACGTTCGTAGCGTCTCCCGTCCGCGCGGATGTTCCCGGCACGATGCCGCTTGTCGCTGCGGATGGTGGTCACATTTGGTGGGTCGTCGAGCGTGCGCCCGCAGGCGCGAGTGGCCAAGCGTCCGACGCGAAACTGCCGTTTCTACTGATGCATCACGCGTCGGTCGAGCCCGCACCGACCGAACGCCTGGTCACGCGCCTCGCGCGCGAGCCGGAAGCGCTGGTGGCAGGTGACAACATGCTGGTGGTCGTCGCGCGCGCCGAGGGCTCACAGCCGCGCATGGTGTTGGCGCTTGAAGCCGCACGAAACGCCGTCACCGGACTTTGGTATTCGGAGCCGCGCACCGGCCCGCGCATTCTTCCGCCGCTCCCAGCGGAGGGGCTGCTTCGCGACACAGCGATTGCGAACGGCGTTGTGTATGCGCTGATTCGACGCTCGGAGGCGACCAAGGGCGATGCCATTGCGGAGCCTGCGTTGGTCGAGCCTGCGTCGGTTGAACACTGGCTCGGCCGACTCGATCTCAACGGCGGCGATCGATGGGAGTCGGTGCCGCTTCCGCCGCTGGATCTTGCCGAGACGATTCGTCTCTCAGACGCAGGTGGGCAACTGCGCGCGATCGGTGTTGGTGAGCCTGCCCCTCAGTCCAATACTGGGTCTCATTCTGGGTCTCATTCTGGGTCTCATTCTGGGTCCAATTCTGAGTCCAATTCTGAGTCCATCTCTGAGAAGGCGGGCAGCCCTGCGCGCGCGGTTGAAGCGGTCCTCGGCGGCACCGGCGAGTGGTCAGTGCAACCGCTTTCCGATGGCAACGGTGCGCCCGTCGCGGCGCGAGGGGTGTTGGGAGCGATCGAAGTCGCTGGGGCGTTTGGGCTCGTGGAGCGCGTCTCTCCGCTTGTTGACGGTGGTCCTGCCACGGTGCGGCTTTCGGTCGTTCGGAGTGGTGTGACAAACGGTTGGGCGTCGTTTCCAGAGCCTGCGGAGCCATGGGCCCTCGCGGGATTCGGGAGCGAGGCGATCCTGCTCTCACTCGACAAGGAACGGCGTGGCATCGCGCAAACGATCGCGCCGAATGCAGCGGTTCCAAGTGAATCTGTCACGCTCGCGCCTCCCGGCTTCACGGCTCGGAACTGGGTGCACATCCCAATTCTTGCGATTCTCTCGGTTGGCCTCGCGCTCGCTGCGGTGATCTTTGGCGCCGACGCGTACCTCGAGAATCGCTCGCGCAGCGGGGTTCAACGTGCACCGATCCCCGCCAATCGACGCCGCGGCGCTCGTCTTGGGCTGCGGGCTGCAGCTGCGGGAATCGATCTTCTCCCCGGCCTCGCCATCGCATGGTTCGTGTTCGGCGGGCCAGTTCTTCCCTATCTCCAGTTCCCCATTTTCGTCACCGACGCGTCGCTCGGCGCGCCCGCGTTCCTTGCGTTCGCGATCGGTTGGTTTGCCGCGAGCGTGGGTGACGTCGTGTTCGGCCGCTCGGTCGGGAAGCGCTTGATGGGGCTTGAGATCATCGGAGTTCGAGGTGATCAGGTTTCCGCGAGCCGTCGGTTTGTGCGCGCGCTTGCCGCTTCCGTGACGTGGGCGTCGCCGGTCGTGATGCTCATCGCAGCCCTGAACCCGCGCGGCGATGG
>JBEIJG010000015.1:0-16972 GCA_040380385.1 Phycisphaeraceae bacterium
ACTGCCGCCTGCGATGGCCCGGCGGAAACGCCACGAACAGCGAGCAATGCCTCGACGCAAGAATCGTCGCAAGTTTCAACCGAGCCTCCGCAGAAGCCCGAAGCGAAGCCCACAACAACGCCTCCAACCACTCCTGCAACAGCACCCACAACAACGGCGAATGCCGCGACAACGCCTCCAGCAACGGCCCCCGCTTCATCGCCTCCTTCGCCGCCATCCAACTCCTCGGCGGAGAAGGACGTCGGCCCCATTTTCGTTGTCTTCACGAGCAAATCCGGACGCATGAAGTTCGAGTTATTTCATCAGGAAGCGCCGCGCGCCTGTGCGAACTTTCTCAATCTCATCCGTCGCGGTTACTACCTCGGAAAGCAATGGGACGACTTTTCACCAGTTGTTCGGCAACTTGGTACCGCGGTTGATTTGAAGGACTTGCCTTATCAATTGCCGCGAGAATTCTCGCCAAAGCGCCTCTTCAACGAGGGCGGACTTCTCTGTCTCGCCAATACGACGGAGGACTCACGCGCACGCGGTCATCCCTGTCGCATCTTCATCACGGTGAAGCCGCAGGAGCGATGGAATCTCAGTTACGTCGTGTTCGGAAGACTCACCGACGGCATCGAAGTCGCGCAGGCGATGCTCTATGGCGAACCAGTCACATCGATCGAAGTCGAAGGTGATGCAGATCGACTTCTCACCAAGTATGCAACGCAAGTCGCAGAATGGAACGCGATTCTCGAGAAGTCACCGATGCCGTAACTCGAGAATCTCGCGCACGCCGCCACGAAGTCATTTCATTAGTTCACGGTGATTCCGCGCAAAACCGACGGCTCCGTGCGCTTTGCTGCGTGCGTCAGAAGATCGGAGAGATGACTCAACTCACTGAGTGCATTTCGGGCACGCAGCCGACCACTCGGCTCCGAGAGCAGTCGGTATCGCACTTCATCGCGGCGCGAGAGAAAGTCATTCAGTTGTTCGACGAGTACATCGGTCGGCACATTGCCCTGTCGAATCCAACCGCGTATCTGTTCAAATTTCTGCATTCGCGCGAGTTCTCCTCCATGCACAAGGCGCGCGATCGCAGCTTCCAGTGCTGGAAGTCTCCGCGGGCCACCAACCCGCGTGTCAATGGAGCGCAGCCGTGCAAGGCGATACAAGCGACGGCCATCTGGTTCGGCAATCGAATCGATGGCGGCACGCGCGATGCCGTGAATGAGTATTTGATGACGTCCGTCTGTCAGCGGTCGATGATCGACGATCTTGACAACGCAGACTGCCGGACGAAGCGCGGGCTCACCAACTCGCTCGCCATGCCACTGTCGCGTCGCATAGGTTGCCATCGCGAACGGTGCAGCGGTCAGAATCTTCCCATCGGTCCGCGCGCGAAGACAATCTTCGACGAGCTGGCGATACCGAGCCTCAAACGCGACGAGCCACTCCGCTGTGTGTGGAAACACAATCACCGCCGGCAAGGGGAAGAGCGCGATCGGTCGTGAAAAATCGATACGAATAGCCGGAGGCATAGCGCGATGATACGCCGTTCGCCGTGCGCGTTACGTGATCGTTGGGTTGCTGGGCATTTATGCCGCGAGCGTCGCCGTTGCCTCATCAAGCGCGACCGCGAGTTGCGATCGCACCGACTCAAGCGCGTCAACGCCGATACCAAGCGCGTCGAGCGCGTCGCGCGGAATTCCGCGGTCCGCCAAATCAGCACGGAAACCGTCACTTTCGCTCGCAAGTCGGTCCGCGACATACACAAGCCACGGAATCTGTCGGCTCTCGGCAGGCGCATTCATCGGATCGTGGTGATGGCCACAAGCGAGCGCGAGCGAGCGCGGGAACTTCCATTGTTCGCAAAGCGCTTCGCCGAAGTGACCGTGGTCCGCGCCGAAGACCGCACGCTCAACCAGACGGAAATCAATCTGTGGGCGACCGTCGCCATCAAACTGCATGTCGGCGAACACCTGCACAAGCTTCGCACGATCGGTTTGGAGTTCAACCATGATGCCGATGTCATGCATCAAACCGGCCAGGAATGCCTCGTCGTGCAATCCCATGCGCGCTTCCTTTGCGAGCAGTTTCGCGGCAGTCGCGACGGCGATCGAGTGCGTCCAAAGTTCCTTCGCATCGAAACGGTCACAAAGCGCGCCGCCACGGAAAAGCTTCGCAAGGCTTGCCGCGATCGCGATGTTCTTGACGGCATTCAGGCCGAGCAACGCAATCGCGCGGTCGATCGAGCCGATTTGCCGCGGAAGTCCGTAAAAAGCGCTGTTCACCACCTTGAGGATGCGCGCCGAAAGCGCAGGATCGCGGCCGATCAGCGCGTTCAAATCACGCGCGCTCGACTGCGGATTCTCAACGAGTTCAATGATGCCAAGCGTCACCTCAGGCAACGTCGCAATATGACTCAGTTGCTTCACGGCAAGATGTGCGACTTGCATCGAAGCATCGCTCGACGAACCCGGATTGACCACTTGCTCCATCGGGAATCCCCTCCTGCGCGTGCCGCGCGGCGAAGCGGGAATCGGCGGTTTTCGCGCGGTGGTTGACGTTCGTTGATGAACCACGCACGAAGTGGGTGGAAACTTCACAGAACCAAGGCGCCTTCCCACCGAGTAACCGGACCTGCCTGCGCAATGCAACCTGCACACACGCGTCAGTGGGTGCAGCGCTTGGCAAGCCCGTGGAGATTGAGGTCGCACGTCGCGAGGATCTCTGCGATCCGGCGCGACGCGCCTCCGGCGAGATACGGATGCGCGCCAGAAGGTCGCCAAGATCCGAGCGCATCGAGTTCGCGTGCAAGCGCAGCGTGATCGCCAGTCGCGACATCGCGGACATTGTCTGCGCGTTCGCGGCCGCCTTGCCGCGCGCCAATATTGATGGCTCGCACACCGACCGCAGCGCACTCGATGAGTCCGGCGCTCGAGTTGCCGACAATCGCACGTACCGACGGATGCTTCAGGTGCGAAATGAAGAGTTCGCGCTCGATGTGTACGAAGGCGCGAACCCTGTCGCGCCTCCGCTCTGCGACGATCTCAATCGCGCGCGCGATTCCGACGCGCCCAGGGTCGGAGTTCGGCGCGAGTGCGAGCACTCGGCCGCGGGCGGCGAGCGCCTCAAGCACGGCGTAGGCTTCCCGCTCCTCTTCTGCGTCAGCGCGCCCAACTGGATGCATGAGGAACACAAAATCCGGCGCACCAACCTCTGCATGCTGGTGCGCTGTCACGGGATTGATCAACTCGAGTCCATCGACCGCCGGCGACCCGACCAAATGAATCCGAGCAGACTCTTCGCCAAGCCGCGCGATGCGCGCTGCACTCTCGCTGCTCGCGGGAAAGTGGATGTGCGCGAGCTTCGTAATTGCATGTCGCATCGCCTCATCGGCGACGCCTTCCGCACGATCGCCGCCGTGAATGTGCGCGACGCGGATTCCACCGATCGATGCCGCGCTCGCAGCGGCAAACGCCTCGATGCGATCGCCGAGTACGACAACGACGTCAGGCGTGAGCCGCTCAAAAAGTGCGGCGAACGCGGCAACACCACGGCCAAGCGCGGCAGCGTCGGCAAGTCGGCCCGTCTCGCCCGCTCGCTGCATCTCGAAACGGTGCACTCGATGGCCACACGACTCGACCCAGATGATCGTTGGCTCGAAGAGAAGGTGTGTGGAGTCACCAAAGGTCGGATCGCCATGCCTCGGTAGCGCGTGTGGTGGCTCAAGAAGGTGCGCACCTCCAGCGCAGACCTCGAGCGAAAGATCACGCCGCGCGACGATCTCATGGCACACAGGCGAAAGCAGCCCCCACTCTGCGCGCGTGCCCGTCACGACCACGATGCGCCGCGGAGTGCTCACGCTCACAACTCGCTCTCCGCAGCAACTGGCCAGAGCACGTCGGCCTCTGCAAGCACATGATCTGCTTCGACCCGACGGGCAAGGCGTCGACCAATCACATCATCGAGTCGACTCGCGCAAAGACCTGTGCCTGGACGCTTCACGCAAACGTCGTGTGGCGTGATCACCTCTCCAACCGCAAGATCTCGTGTCGCAACAATCGACTGTCTGCTCACCGCGCGCACGTCGCGCTCAACGTCCTGCAGTTCCTTCGTGAAGCCGCCCACCATGCGCGCCGCACGCCGCGCGAGCGCGACATAGCCCGCGAACTGCGCAGGGTCGAGGCTCGCGGCGTGATCAGGACCGCTCGCCGATCGGTCGTAGGTGAGGTGTTTCTCAAGAATCGCGCCGCCTGCAGCAATCGCAAGCGCACCGGAATCGAGTGCAGTCGTGTGATCGCTGTAACCAACGATGCGACCTGTCATGGAGCGAATTTCATGCATGGCGCCAATCGCGGCCATGTCATCACGCGCTGGGTAACTCGATGTGCATTGGAGGAAGGCAAGTTGCCGCACGTCATGGAGCCACTGTGCTGCGCGTGCGACTTCTTCACGTGTCGCAGCGCCAGACGAGACAATGAGTGGCTTTCCGAGCGAGGCCGCCGCACGGAGCAGCGGAAGATTGACAAGGTCAGGCGACGCCGTCTTGAACGCATGCCATACGTGTTCACGCGCGTCAGCGAAGAGCGGAAGCGAAAACACAGTCACAATCGGAACCACACCGCACTTCACACACTCTTCAGCGAGACTTCCGAGTTGATCTGGAGAGAGCGCTAACGCCGCGAGCATCTCGCGCGGATCGCGTGCGCCACTTTCCTTCTGATACGCCGCGAGCACAGCGTCGCGCGACATCAGCATGGCCGCGTCAAACATTTGGAACTTCGCAGCGTCCGCGCCTGCATCGCGCGCCGCATGCACAAGTTCACGCGCTCGCTCAAATGAGCCGTCGTGATTGACGCCGATCTCCGCAATGATGAACGGCGCTCGGCCAGGACCAATCTCACGGCCACCAAGAAAGAAAGGCTCGCCGTGCCGATCCGCGTCACTCCAACAAGGGTTCATACGTGTACCTCCTCGCGACTTCGAAGAATCGCTTCCGCCACCGAAAGATCGAGCGCAGAGTCCACGTCGATGACATCACCTTCACGCGTCTCGATACCGCGTCGATCTCGGCCGAAGAACGCATGCGGCTCACCTTCGCGAACATCGAAAAGGCTTTCGCGCCGGACTGCGATCACCCCGCCATCGGGCATGTGGAGCGGCGGCAGCTCTTGTCGCCGATAGATCTTGTTCTCGATGAACTGTGCGACGCGGCCTTCCGCGTCGAGGCGCGACATCCAAAATGGATGCGTCTTCCCGACCCGGTAGTAACTCTGCACGCTGTCGGCGCCACTTGCATCAAGCAGTGCGACTGCGCGGTTCGCGAGATCTGCGGGGCGTACTGGGACATTGGCGTAGAGCACAACGATGACACTCGCGCGCGAACCACTTGCGTGCACCGCGTGTCGCACGGCCGCATCGACGGTTGCGGTGTCATTCGACACATCATCGGGACGAAGAAACACATCGACGCCTTCTTGTCGCGCGATCGCGGCAATCTCTTCGCCATCGGTCGAGACGATCGTGCGATCGATTGCACGCGATTGAAGCGCAAATCGCACGGTGCGCGCGATCATCGGAACACCCGCGACAGAAAGCGCGTTTTTCCGTGGCAAACCCTTGCTGCCCGCGCGACCAATGATGACCGCAAGCACGCGCTCTGCCGCGTGTGGCGCTGCCGCATTCAACGCGGAACGCTGTGACGAGTGATCAGGTGTTCGATCGTTCATGGGATTGAATCACACAGAGATAAATCACTTATGGAGTTCGCGTCCAAAGATCAGGATGAGCTTCGCCACCATCGCGCCGAATCTGCTTTCGACGTGCGACCAGATCGCGCCAGATTCCAAGCAACGGACCACGATCGACATGCGCGAAGATGCGTTCTCCACGGAAATCGAATTCGCTCAACGGAACAGTTCCGTCAGAAAGCACGAGCATGCGACGCAGCATCTCGCGCCACATCGCAGCAAACGGCGCTCGCGCACTGGCGAGCGGCGGACGCGCATCGCTCGCCTCTGGTGGCGCGCCATCTTCACGCGGCGGCGCACCTTCGAGTACTGGTGTTCCAAGGAGATGCTGCCATCGATCGAAGAATCCATCGATGTCTTCGTAGCTCTCGTGTCGGCGCTGAAGACGCGGCACAATCCACGGCGAAGCGAGCGCAGCTGCCCCACTTGAGGAAAGTTCTACGCGGTGCGCGAAAACACGTTCAATACCTGCAAGCGCGTCTCGGAATCGATCGACGCCATGCATGCGTCGGTAGGTTTCCGCGTTGTCCGCATTGATTTCAACACTGACGACGTCCACGCCTGCTTCAAGTACAGCATCGATTGATTTGTGCGATGCAAGAAGCTCTGTTCGAATGTGCACGCCGCGAACACCGCCAGATTTCGCGATCTGCACGAAGCGCGCAACATCTGGATGGAGCAACGGATCGCCTGCGCCCGCAAACGTCATCACGCAGTCACGACTCTCAGCGACTTGCTCAACAAGCCGCGCAAATCGGCGTTCTGTCATCACGGTTCGCTGCACACTTCCGAATCGATGCGGACTTGCCGCACCCGATCCTTGGCGCCCCGTATTGAGCTCGATCATGAGGTGCTGGGGCGTGAAGTAGGGAACCGTGTCGAACAACTGATGTTCGAGCAGCGCAACCGCCGCGCGCGCGTCGATGTCGGCAACACTCATGCGACCTTCGCCAACCCCTGGCTCAATCGCACGGCGCATGCGAATCATGTTGCGCGGCGTATCGAACACGCCACGAACGAATGAGCGTCGAATGACGTGATCGACTTGGACGCATACGTCTTTCGAGATCGGATCTTGCTGCGGTCGTGTTGGTTCATACGACAAAAGCCAGCCGATCGATGCGCGACGCCCACCTTGCGCGAGCTCTTGCATGAGTGATCGCTCGACGAGGACACCGCAGAGTCCTGGCGGCGACTGCGTGAACACCACGCGAAGGAGATCCGGGCGCGTTCGATGTCGACGAATCAGTGCGTCACAGCCTTCTTCGCCGGTCACGGTGACAAGCGGCCAATCTGGTCCGACCGCGATAGCCGCGGTGATACCGAAGCGCTGCATCGCTTCGAGCATCGCCTTCGGAGCAAGCACTTCGTCGTACACCGTGAGGCCCGCAATACCACCACGCCATGAGCTGTCGCTCCACAGTCGCGCGCTTGCGATGGCGGCGCGCTCAGGACCAAACGGTGATCCGTTCGTGCGATGGATTTCGATAGGCAAACCAATGCGGCGGCGATCGATCAGGCCGCCGATGTCGTAACCCTCAGGGACGAGTAGGACGATGGAAGCGGCTTCCTTCGAACGACCGAGTCGTTCGAGCGTCCATTGCAAAACTGGTCTTCCTGCGAGTGTTTCCGCAAGACTGCGCGGTGTACCAAGACCGCCATGCCAGGGATCGACGGGCACGATGAATGCTGCACGAACCTCAACTGGACCGGCGGATTCACCGAGCGCGCGTTCGAGGGCGCCGTCCGATTTCGCGGCGACTGTTGCCTCATCTTCGAGCGGCATCGCGCGCGCCGCGTCGTCGCTCACTTCCAGTCGTTCGATCGTCGTTTCAAGAAGGCCGACATACTCCTCAGACGCTTCTTCAATCCAACGGACGTTCGCAATGTCGCGCTTGAACTGCAATTGCTGTCGTTCGACTTCGGTGATACCACGCGATTGCAAGATCCGACGATCGGCTTTTGCTCGCTTCAGAACACCGAGTTGGCTGAATTCATCGAGAAGCCGCAGCGTCGCGAGGCGATCGCCAACTTTCGACCGCTCCGTTTCGACGGTCTTCCACAACCGATCTTCGCGATCGCTCATCGCCGATTCACCGGTCAACTGCGATAACGCGGACCCCGTTCGATGCGCAGCCGCGCGAATCACGCGCACATCTTCTGCGACTTTCCGTAGTTCTTTCGCCGCGAGCTTGAGGCGATTCGCATCGAGTGTTCGCGTCGGAAGCGGGAGTTCAGGAACGCGATCCTGCGCGAATTCCGCAAGCGCTTCGGAGAGTGTTCGGATCTCGGTTCCTGCCTTGCGCACGCCGCCTTCGGTCGCGTCGATCGTGCGCAATCCGCGCCGCTCATCTTGCAAGAAGAAATACTCGAAGCGCTGGAGATACGTCTCCATTTGCGCATCGGTGTACATCGACTTTCCATGCACATCCGTGCGCTTCACGAGGTGAGAACGATGGCGGACAATGCGCGTCCACTCAAGGTTCTCCATCGTGTTAAACGGGTTGAGTTCAGGTGCCCAGACCTCGTCGATCGCTGTACCGCGCGCGTAGTACACGCCGTCGGTGAATCCGAGATCTTGACCGATGAGTGCAACCGGATCGCAGCCGAGAAATCGCGCAATTTGATAGCAAAGATGCGCCACAGTCGCGCCAGGTGGAAGCCGCCCCATGTCGCGCGCAAGTGGTCCGAGCAGCGCATCAAGATGCGGCGCAGCGATGGCGCGCACGGGCCCCGGGTAACTCGCCGCGATCACCGGATTCGCTTGCGGATCGATGATGAGCGTGGTGCGCGCAACATCTTTTTCACGAAGGCCTTCGTAGAAACGCCGAGAGATCTGATGCCAGTCGAGGGCGGCAACAAAGTGTGGACGAATGCCTTCCGCGAGCAACGGCTTCAACACCGTTTGCGTCGCCACAATCACCGTGCGCTCTTGGACGGCTGGATCCTTCAACAAGTGCAGATTGCGCCGCAAACTCGGGCCTGCGCTCACCACGATGCCGAGATGTCCGCGCGCGGCGCCCGCAAGTGGTGCGAGCCCTTCACCACCGACGTACTGGCGTGCATTTGCAAGCACCGCGCGAATTGTTTGCGCACTCCGCGCGAGACCCGTCGCGGCAGTCACGCGTGCGGCACGAACGGTTTCGGTGATAGAACGCGCGAAGTCTTTGACGCACGGCGCCACACGCTCGCGACTCGCGGGATGTTCAATGAACTGAACGCCCTGAATGAGGACACCTTCCGCGCCTGCGAATCGCTCGGCGTAACGCCCGAGTTCTTCACGACCTTCGAAGATGAGAATGTTCGCGTCGTTGAATTCGCTCGACCAATCCAAGCGCGAGAGAACCGCGCGAAGAAGCGCGACATCCGGCTCAAGCACCACGACGAGTCCTGTACGGCCGAGTCGGCGACAGAGCTCCGCGACGTGATATCCAAGTCCGAAGCCAAGAATCACCGCGACGGCGCGATCGCGAAGATCAATCGCGTCGGCGAACGTCGTGGCCTCCGCGCGCGGTTGATGCTTCGACGCGAGCGCTTTGCCGAGATAGCTCGCGACGGCCGCGCCATCGGCGGCCGTAGACCACTGAAGCGCAGCGCTCGCCGATGTTGCGGCGTCCCCACTCGCAGCCGCACCCGCAGTTGGGGTCGGCGCCGCTCGCAGCGCACGCGCAAGATCAAGATTCCGCTCACCGAGGGCGGCCAGATTTCTTTCAAGCAACGCGTCCGGCGCACTTTGGCCGCTCGAGACGCAGGCAACCAACGCGGCGTCGGTGCTCGACGCGGCGTTCGTCTCAGAAGGAGTAGGGAGCGGGGTCGTTGCCATCATCCTTGATGGGATTTGGACGGGCGCGCGACCTCCTCGCCGATCCATCGGCGTCCTTGGGCGCGGCTCCGCCGCATCGGTCGAGATCGACCGAGACGACGAGAAGCATGCAGAAAATGCGATTCCGGCCGTTCGCCATTCGCCTTCTGGGGTGAACGCCTGCGAGAATTCGGTTCCGACGGCCTCTCCTGCACAGGCGAAGCCGGCGTTGCAGCCGCGTCCGGGGCTTCGTTCTGTCGGAGCTTCGTTCTGTCGGAGCTTCGTTGTGTCGGAATTGGTCGACGCCTCTGCCTCAACCTCTCAGCCAACCCGCCACTCACCCATGTACGCCTGGATCTTTGAAAGCCCCCTCCCACTCACGATCGCGCTCGCGACGGTTGGCCTTGCCTTGCTCGTCCGAGGTCGCATGCAGCAATCTCGCGCGCTCGCGATCGCTGGTGGAGTAAGCGTCTTGCTCGCGGTCGCGGTGTTTTTTGCGGGCCGCTTGGTGACAAGCCCTGGCGAGCACGCTGCGCGCACGACGGAAGCACTCGTCGACCGCGCGGTCGCCGGTGACGTCGAGGGCGCGATCGCTCTGTTCACCGACGACGCGGTTCTCAACTACGGCACACGCGAAGCGCCCAGCGTGTCGATCCGCGACATCCGCGCCGCGCTCGAGTCATTGCGCGGACGCAATCGCATCGAGTCGAACCGCATCACCGACCTCGACTTTGTGACCCTCGACGAACGTACCGGCGAAGTCGAACTCTCCTGCTCGACGGCGGTCGCACGTGGCGATTCCGCGGTTCCCACCCGTTGGATTCTGCGTGTACGGCAAGTCGGCGATGCGTGGCGCATCGATCGATTGACGTTTCGCGCGCTCTTTGGACGCGCGCCATCGCCTGGCATTTGGCGGTGAGACCACTCGCTGCGAACGCGGACGCGAAGCACCGCGCCTCCCAATCTCAGCGACCTTCGGACGATTCCGGCGCAGCGACAACACTCTCACGTGGCGGCAAAAGTGGCGGAATCGCGATCTTTCGCAGCGTGCGCGCGTCGCCATCTTCATCGTGGACGCCCGCGCGAATGTCGCGGCCTGAGAGTCGTCGCACGCCATCTGCAAACGGGAAAACGCGCACGGCTGTTTCGCCTGGTGCCAGCGCAGTGATCGGTTTCTTGTTCTGTGTGTAACCGTCCGCGACCGCGAACGCCTCAACGTCGATCGGCTCGTCCGAAACATTCGTGACGCGGAGTGTCAAAATGAGGTCAATCGCACCCGACTCGATCGAACGCGCGAGGCGCCACGAATGCTCCATGGAAACTTCGCGGAATCCAACCTCGAGTGGCGCATCGAGTACGGCGCGGAACGGTTCGTCCGCGGTTCCTTCGACGAGGGCGCGCACGCGCGTTTCACCAGAGAAAAACGTGCGCGGCACGCTGAATTGCACCGGGAGTTTCGCCTCACCATTGGGCGGCACGGTGAATGCGTGCGCTTTCGGCGACATCCCAAGTGCATCGGGCGCGAGAATCGTGAGCGTGCCCGACATTGCTGTCGGCCATGGATTCGCGAGTACGAGTGTGCCCTCTTGCATCGCGCGACGCGCCGTCGCGAAGCCTGGATCTACACGGAATCCCGCGCGCAACTCGAGAAGCGCGCGATCAACTCCTTCGACGAAGACGATCTCGCGTCCGAGCGGGATCTGATGTCCGTCGCGGCTTGGTGCAATCAAGCGTCCACGCCCCCAAAGATCGGTCGCTTGCACTGGCTGACTACCGAGCGCGATCGGAAGCGTGTCCGAAACTGTGCCGTCGTCGGTGACCTCCGGCGCGACACCTCCGTCGCGCCACAGCACAAGCACCGTGCCGCGCGGACCATCACCGAGAAGCGCACGAACACCGTCTGCAATCGGAATTTCTGCAACAAATCGTCGGCCGCAGAGTCGCGTCGAGATCTGTCGCCACGCAGCGAGTTCCAGCGGCGGACCTGGAATCGGCGGCAGCGTTTCCGCACGCACTTCGACCGAAACCGCATCGAATCCCGCGCGCCACGCATCAATCGCACGAAGTCCGATGTCAATCGCACGCTCACGATCCTCAATCGTTCCTGGCTCAAGCGGCACGATGCGCACCATGCCGCGCGCGCCGGTCGGGAAGCCTTCGTACATCTCGCCCGCGCTTTCGCGCCACGCAGGCTCCGCAACGATTTCAAGCGTGTGGCGCCCGATTTCAAGCGTCTCTTTGATCTCAGGAGTCAACGGCTCGCCTGGCCACCATGGCACACCAACCGAAGGACCTGCGATGGATTCGCCAAGCGTTCGCGCGACTCCGTCAACGCGTGCGGAAAGCCCTTCGCGCGTCGCTTCGACCGGCGCATCTGCGATGAACCACTGTTCAACTTGCTGACCAAACGCGAGGAGCCACGGCTCGAGCACTGGCCGCCAACGCGTCTCCTCTAATGCGAACAACGCCAGCGTGTCGTCGCCATCGATGCGTTGCTCACGCGCAAGAATCTCAGGAACTGCAGCGATACGAAACATGGGCTCGACGCGACGATCGAGTAACGACGAAACTTGCGTACGCAATCGCTGAAGTTCATGACGAGATTCGCGCGTATCCGTTGTTGTTTCCCAAATCGGAATCACAACAAACGCGGCCCGCGCAAGTTCTACCGCTGCGTCGGTGCCGAAGGTGCTCGACCCAAGCGACACCCCGAAACGCGGCGGCTCGTCCGGCTTGAACGGGTCATGTGGCAACACGGCGAAGCGTGCGCGGCGCACTGCAATTGGCTCATTTTCTGCGGAAAATCGCGCTTCTGCTTCGTACCAGCCCGTCGGAAGAACCGGCAACGTGAGTTGCGTTGCGCGCGCGGACGGAACCTCCGCTGTGGCAACGTGCACGATTTTGTCGGACGCGTCACGAACACGGACATCGACGTGCGTCGAGGTCGACGCAGGATCGCTGCACCGCACAAGGAGTTGCGCCGCACGTTCTGGTTCAACGACACCGCTTCCAGTCGCTTCGAAAGACACTGCAGGCAACTGCCAGATTTCGATGTCATCGAAATGCACGCTTCCAGCGACGTCATGTTCAACGATCGAAAAGCGCGTGTCTTCGCGGACTTTCAACGATTTTGGTTGAACGACTTCGAGCCAAATCGTGACGCTCGCGGCGGTGTCCGGCGCAGCAGGTGGAACGACTCGCATTTCGCGCCAGTCGCCCTCGCTGCGCATGGGCTCGCAGGTATGCGGCGCCCCGAGCGGTTTGCCTTGTGCATCGTGATATTGGAGTCCGATGCGCGCACCCGCATGACGAAGCCCGCTTGTGCGCGCGAAGCCGGAAAGAGTGAGTTGTGCGCCGGATTCAACCGCAATTTGTCCGGGCTTACTCGCGACGGCCATCGATGCGCCAGCAACGGCGAAGTGCAACGACCACGCTGGCTGCGTGTCCGATTGCGGCGCCGATGGATCACGCGGCAGCGCTGCAGAACCCGCCGCGGAACTCGCCGCGGTACTCGATTTGGAAACCTTGCGCCCCGAGCCGCGTTCGCTCTTCACCGCACCAAAGTCCGGCAGATCGGGAATCCCTGCCGCCGCAGCGCTGCCGCCTCGCGACAACGCGCGCGCCCAGCCTTCGGGAAGTTCCATCGGAAACTGCTCGTTCTCTTCGAAGTCGTGGCGCACGAGTAGACGGCGCGGAACATTGACTTCTCGGAGCGAGATTGAGTTGACATCGAACTGTGCGAGGTTGGTCGATCCGAGACTCGTGCTTCTCAAACTCGTACTTCCCAAACTCGTGCTGCCCAAACTCGTGCTTCTCAAACTCGTGCTGCCGAGCTCTACGCTGCCGACCTGTGCGCCCGCAAACATCGTGACCTGCGCCACGGTGATGTGGGCCACCGCGATCGGGGCGAAGGAGCGGAGCGTGGGTCGAATCGACATCGGGGGGTTCATCGGCATTCTCGGACAGGGACTGCAGCGCTCGTCGCTGGGCTATCCACGATGCCCGAGCCTTGGGAGAAGAAGGCTCGCCTCTCGGAACTTTCAGTCCGAGCGCAAACGGGCAACAGCCTGCGGATTTCCCGCGAGGAAGCGGATAGGTCCGTGTTCGGTCCGTACATTCCCCCTTCCCGACTGGCGGGGCTGTTTCGCTCGCGATTGGGCCAAACGTAGGTGCCGCCTCAACTCTTTCCAGTTTCGACCCATGCAGACGCCACCGATTGATCTCCGTTCCGACACCGTGACTCGCCCAACCATGGCGATGCGCGAAGCAATGATGGCCGCCCCGCTCGGCGACGACGTGCTCGGCGACGAACCGACGGTGCAGGCACTCGAGGCGAAGATCGCGGCGATCTGCGGCAAAGAAGCTGCGCTCTATGTGCCCTCGGGAACGATGGCCAACCAGCTCGCGATTCGTTCGGTCTGCGAACCGGGCGACGAAATCATCGCGCACAAAGAAAGCCACATCATTCAGTATGAAACCGGCGCACCCGCTGCGCTTTCAGGTTGCATGATCGCAATGCTGGATGGCCCTGGCGGCACGTTTGCACCACAAGACGTGCGCGCTGCGATTCGACCCAAGGATCAGCACGCGCCCATCTCGAAGATGCTTCTCCTCGAGAACACACACAACAAGGGCGGCGGCACCGTGTGGCCTGTCGATCAATTCGCAGCAGTTGCAGCGGAAGGCCGCGCGTGCGGGCTGCACGTCCATATCGACGGCGCGCGTTTGATGAATGCGTGCATCGCACTCAGTGTTGCGCCCACCGCGTTCACGCAACATGTCGACAGCGTTTCGGTGTGTTTCTCGAAGGGGCTTGGCGCTCCTGTTGGCAGCGCACTCGTGGGAAGTGCGTCGCTCATCACGCGTGCGCGACGATTCCGCAAGATGTTCGGCGGCGCGATGCGTCAATCAGGTTTGCTCGCGGCCGCGTGCATCTATGCGCTTGATCATCACCTTGTGCGCCTTGCAGATGATCACGTCAACGCGCGTCGACTCGCGCGACACATCGCGAATACACCCGGGCTTTCCCTCGAAGGTTCGCCTGACACCATCCCCACGAACATGGTGTTTTTCAGGCTTGATGCGCGCATGGGCACGGCGAAGGACTTCTGCACACGCCTCGCGCAACACGGCGTGGCTGCGATCGGCATGGGACCAGCGCGCGTTCGCATGGTGACGCATCTTGATGTCAGCGCGAACGACATTGATCGCGCGGGCGAAGCAATCGCACGCGCCGCGAAAGAGGCGTTTGTATGAATTCGAGTTTGAACTACGCGGCGATTTTCGATTTGGATGGCACACTCGTCGACAGCTACGACGCGCACTTCGAAGCGTGGCGCCTCGTCAGCGCGCGTCACGGCGTAGCGGTCACCGTTGATGACTACTACGCGCATTTCGGCCGACGAAATGAAGATCTCCTTCGCGAATGCTGGCTGCGCGCTGGTCGCGGCGAACTCACGCGCGATGAGATTCACACGCTCGATGAGGAAAAAGAATCCGCGTATCGCGAAATCGTCGCGGTTCGCTTTCCGATCATGGACGGCGCGCGCGAACTCGTGGCAGGCTTACGCAACGACGGCTTCCGCACCGCGGTTGGCTCGTCGGGGCCGCCGCTCAACGTGCAACGCGCGATCGACGGCCTCGAACTCGTCGGCGCATTCGATGCGATCGTGACCGGTCGAGATGTGAAGCGTTCGAAGCCCGATCCCGAGTGCTTCTTACTTGCCGCCTCGAAAGTTGGCATTGAACCCGCGCGTTGCGTCGTCTTCGAAGATGCGCCCGCAGGGATCACTGCCGCGAAAGCCGCTGGCATGAAGTGCATCGCGATCACGTCGAAGGGCCACACGCCTGAGCGACAGAAGGATGCTGATCTCGTTGTTCCAAATGTGCGCGCTGTGACAATTTCTGCGGTACGCGCGCTGCTCGCGTGATGTTCCTGAGCGCGCCGCGCGTTAGACTCGCGATTCACTTCCTCGGTCATTCCACGAGAGATTACGCATGGACCCTCGCTACACCAAACTCGCAGACCTTCTCGTTCGCCACTCGACCAAGCTCCAAAAGGGCGAGCATGTCCTGATTGAGTCGTTCGACATTCCTGTCGAAATGACGATCGCGTTGGTCCGCGCCGCGCGCGATGTTGGCGCGCATGCGCACGTCGCGGAGCGTTCGGGTCGCGTGATGGCCGAGCTCTATCGCAACGGTGAAGACGCGCTCAAGACCTTTGGCGAGTACGACCTTGAGCGTATGAAGCGCATGCACGCGTACATCGGATTGCGCGGCGGACACAACGTGAGCGAGCAGACGATTTGCACGGGCGAAGAAATGAAGCGCGCCGCGCGGCTCTATCAGAAGCCTGTGCACTTTGAACAACGCGTGAATCGTACGAAGTGGTGTGTGCTGCGTTGGCCGACGTCATCGATGGCGCAACTCGCAGGCAAAGCTACTGAGGTTTTCGAAGACTTCTACTTCAAGGTTTGCTGCGTGGATTACGCGAAGATGGACGCTGCGTGCGCTCCGCTCGCTGAGCGCATGCGCCGCACGGACATCGTGCGTATTCAGGGCCCAGGCGAGACGGATCTCAGTTTCTCGATCAAGGGCGTCGGTGTTGTCCCCTGCTGCGGCGACAAAAACATTCCCGATGGGGAATGTTTCACCGCGCCTGTGCGTGACAGCGTCAACGGCGTCCTTCACTACAACACGCCGACGGTCTACAACGGCCAGAGCTTCGAGAACATTCGATTCGTCTTCAAGAACGGCAAGATCGTGGAAGCGTCGTGCCAAGGCGACTCCGCGAAGCTCAACGAGATCTTGGACACCGACGAAGGCGCGCGATACATCGGCGAGTTTGCGATTGGTTTCAATCCGCACATCACCCATGCGATGAAGGACATTCTCTTCGACGAGAAGATCGCGGGCTCGTTCCACTTCACGCCTGGCCGTTGCTACGAAGAAACCGAGAATCACAATCGCAGCGAGATTCACTGGGATCTCGTGTGCATTCAGCGCGCAGATCACGGTGGCGGCACGATTTCGTTCGATGGTGAAGTCATTCGCAAGGACGGCATCTTCGTGCCGACGGAATTGCAAGGGCTGAACCCTGATCGACTTGGTTGAGCGCTCGCGACGTATTTGAGCGCTCGCAACCTGCTTCGCAACTTGCTCGCTCTGGCCGGCTCCCCTCGGAGTGAATCCGAGGGGGCCGAGATGCTTTGTTCGAGCGCTCGCTCTGGCACGCCTCGGCGCGAGTGAATCGCGCCGGGCTGATTCACGCCAAAGGACGCCGCCGCTAACTTTGAGCGCTCGAAACCTGCTTCGCAACTTGCTCGCTCTGGTGGGATCCACGCCAAAGGTCGCCGACGCAGCGCGTATCCTCCGCGACGTGCGATTGCTCGCTCCGTTCATCCTCCTCGTCGTCGCACTCGCGGCCGCGATCTCG
>JBEIJG010000016.1:0-16376 GCA_040380385.1 Phycisphaeraceae bacterium
CGACGATGATGAAGGTCTCCGACCCGATCATCTTCGGACACGCGGTGAAGGCGTTCTTCAAGCCGGTTTTTGAGAAGCACGGCGCGGCGCTTGCAAAGGTCGGCGTCGACGTGAACAACGGCTTTGGTGATCTTGTCGCGAAGATCGCGGCGCTCCCGGAAACTGAGCGCTCGGCAATTGAGGCGGATATCAAGGCCGCGCTCGCGAACGGCCCCGCAATCGCGATGGTGGATTCCGACAAGGGCATCACGAATCTGCATGTCCCGAGCGACGTCATCGTCGACGCATCGATGCCTGCGATGATTCGTGAAGGCGGCAAGATGTGGAACGCCGCTGGCAAGACGCAAGACGCGATGGCGGTCATTCCTGATCGCTCGTATGCGGGCGTCTATCAAGCAGTCGTCGACTTCTGCCGCACGAATGGCGCGTTCGATCCGAAGACGATGGGCTCGGTGCCGAACGTTGGTTTGATGGCGCAAAAGGCCGAGGAATACGGCTCGCATGACAAGACGTTTGAAATCAAGGCCGCTGGCGCCGTGCGCGTCGTCGACGCGTCGGGCGCGGTGCTCCTTCAGCACACGGTTGAAGCGGGCGACATCTGGCGCGCGTGCCAAACGAAGGATCCGGCGATCAAGGACTGGGTGAAGCTCGCAGTCACGCGCGCGCGGCTTTCGAAGACGCCGGCGTGCTTCTGGCTCGACGAGAAGCGTCCACACGACCGCGAACTTCTTAAGAAGGTGCACGCGTATCTGAAGGACCACGATGTCACGGGTCTAGAGATTTCGATCAAGGAACCCGCGGCCGCGTGCCGTTTCTCCTGTGAGCGGATGAAGCAGGGGCTCGACACGATCTCGGTGACCGGCAACGTGTTGCGCGATTACCTCACCGACCTCTTCCCGATCCTCGAACTCGGAACGAGCGCGAAGATGCTCTCGATCGTGCCGCTTATGAATGGCGGCGGACTCTTCGAGACGGGCGCCGGTGGTTCTGCCCCGAAGCACGTGCAGCAGTTCGTTGCGGAGAGTTCGCTCCGTTGGGATTCGCTCGGCGAATTCCAAGCGCTCGGCGCGAGCTTCGAGCACATCGCGTCGACGACCGGCCACGCGAAGGCGCAGGTGCTTGCCGACGCGATCGACGAGGCGATCGGCCTCTATCTTGCGAACAACAAGGGCCCGGCGCGCAAGGTTGGCGATCTCGACAACCGTGGCAGCCACTTCTACCTCACGATGTACTGGGCGCAGGCGATGGCGAAGCAGTCGAAGGATTCGGCGCTTGCCGCGTACTTTGCGCCGATCGCCGCCGAGATGACGACGAACGAAGCGAAGATCGTTGCGGAACTCAACGGCGCGCAAGGGAAGACCGTCGACATCGGCGGTTACTACCACCCGTGTGAGAAGAAGACGGCGGTTGTGATGCGTCCGAGCGCGATGCTCAACGCGATTGTCGACCACTCGGGTCGCGCGGCTGCGATGGCGTGATGTTCGCTCGCTGACATGAACGTAAACACGGGCTCGCCAGGCGGCGGGCCCGTTGACTTTCTGTCGCGCGCGTTCGCGCAGATTTCCGCGTGGAACCCGTTGAGTTCGTTCGCTTCGATCGCGCATGGAAGCGCCGCAAGATCCGCACATGCTCGACTCCTTGAAGCCAAACCACGGAGGGAAGCCAAACCACGGAGGGAAGCCAACCCACGGAGGAAAGCCAACCCACGGAGGAAAGCCAACCCACGGAGGGAAGTCAGCCCACGAAGGTCAAGCCTCTCAAGTCGGGCGAACAGCGGGCGGCAGCGGTGGAAGCGAGGGCAGTAAGGCTGAGGGCGGTGTAGTGGAGCGCGGTGAGGCCGGCCTCGAATCACGCAAAGCGCCGTTCCTCAGTGAGTCGCGCGACGATACGCGGATCGAACATGCACGCGTGTTGCTTGCGAGTTTCGCGCGGCGAACGGGTATTCACGCGCCAGGTGACGCTGCGCGCCGTTATCTCTGGACCGATGCTTTCGCAGTGCAAGCGATGCTTGCGCTTGCACGCGCGACGGGCGAATCACAGCATAAGGCCGATGCGTTTCGACTCGTCGAACTCGTGCATCTTCACCTTGGCACACATCGATTGGACGATGCGCGCGTCGGGTGGATCAGCGGGCTTGACGCTCCAACGGGTGAACAGCATCCGACGCTCGGTGGATTGCGGATCGGCAAGCCACTTCCAGAGCGCGCGGCCGATGCGCCATACGACGGGCGCCTCGAGTGGGAACGCGATGGGCAGTACTACCACTACCTCACGCGATGGATCGAGGCGCTCTGCGCGTGCGCCCGCGCTTCCTCGCGCGGAGAGGCGCGGGAGCGATTTCTCGATTCCGCGCGCGAACTCGCGCATGCGATGCACGCGTCGTTTGTATTCGAGGCATGGCCAGGTGGGCCGAAACGTATCCAGTGGAAGATGAGTATCGATCTCACGCGGCCACAGGTGCATGCATCAGGGCTCGCCGACATGCTCGATGGGATGGCGACATTCGCATCGCTCGAGGCAGCATTTGAGGCAGTATTTGAGGAGGCGAACATGCCCGATCCAGTGCTTGCTGGCGCGATTGCCCAACTTCGCGCGATGTGCGATGCCGCGGGAACCTTCGCAACCGTCGATCCGCTCGCGCTCGGCGGTTTGTTGCTCGATGTATCGCGGCTTGTGCATCTCGCGGCATCCGGTGCGCTCGCCCGCGATCTCGCGTATGACCGACTCGTGGAACGCCTCTTGGTCGACATCGATCGCGGGTTGGAAGCGTTCGATCGTTCGGGTGCGCTCTTTACGGCCATCGATCGACGGCTTGCCTTTCGCGAACTCGGCCTCGCGATCGGCCTTCAATCGATCGGTGGGATCGGTGCCACAGCGCGGTGTTCGACGGCGCTCGTCGCCGCGATCGCCCCGCGCATTGACGCGTTGGCTCGCTATGTCCCGCTCAGTGAGCGCATCGAACGCGCGTGGCTCGAGCCATCGGCGCAGGCGACCGAGGGTTGGCAGTCGCACGTCGACATCAACGAGGTGATGCTCGCGGCGTGCCTCTTGCCTGAGGTTGTGCTTGAGTCGGGAGTGGTGGCAACCACCGGCGGGGGTGCGGCGGCAGAGGCGGGGGCAGGCGCGGGCGCTATTGGAGGGGTTGGTGGAGGGGCCGGTGTGGGGGCTGGCGTGGGGGCACCGCGTTGAAGGCGAAACTCTGTGGGGGAGCGGGCGACCGAGATGGGCTGAAGACGCCCAAGCGATGCCTGCCGCGGATGTTTGAAGTTCGGCTCGTGAGTGCTCA
The DNA here is from genome assembly GCA_040380385.1 of Phycisphaeraceae bacterium. Lineage (GTDB taxonomy): Bacteria > Planctomycetota > Phycisphaerae > Phycisphaerales > SM1A02 > QWPT01. Next base: position 3,287 of record JBEIJG010000016.1, read on the forward strand.
CACCTCGCCCGCAATCAGCCCGTGATCGCGATCGAGGTCTTTCGCAAAGTGCGGATCCGTGCGAGTATTCCGCGCCCGACTTCCCCAACGTCCGGAGGAGGTCTGGCGAATCGGATCGCACGATGTCGAATACCTCTCCGTCGAACGCCGCCTCCACACCAAACGGATCCTCCGGCGACCCCTCCGCGCATCAGCCACCGACCGACCGGCCAGGCGGCTGGTTCGACCGGATCGAACGCATTGGGAACGCGCTGCCTGAACCCGCGCTGATCTTCGCGATTCTGTCCGCGGTGGTCATCGTGGTTTCCGCACTCGGTGTGGCCGCCGATTGGCGCATTCAACCGATCAAGCCGAAGGCCGAGCTCATTGAAAAGGTCGACCGCGAAGGCGCGCCCATTCTCGATGCCGACGGCAAGCCTGTGCTTGTTCCGAAACTCGATGAGTCGGGGAAGCCGATCGTCACGCTTGTCGGTGAGACCGACAAAGACGGCAAGCCTGTTGAACTCGTCGCGAAGAGTCTCCTCACGAGCGAAGGCATCTACTGGATGCTCTCCTCGATGGTGCGGAACTTCACCGCATTGCCCGCGCTCGGGCTTGTCTTTGTCTCGATGCTCGGCATCGGTCTTGCCGAGAAATTTGGTCTCTTCAGTGCGCTCATGCGTTGGCTGGCGCTCATCACGCCGCGCAAACTCCTCACTCCGACGATCGTTTTGATCGGTGCGAACGCCGCGGTTGCTTCGGATGCGGGCTACATCATCCTGCCTCCTCTCGCGGCGGCGCTCTATCTCGCGATGAATCGTCCTCCGGTGGCGGGCCTCGCGGCGGCGTTCGCGGGTGTCGCGGGCGGCTTCGGCGGCGGATTCTTCCCGAATGCGGGCGACGGCTTCCTTGCGGGCGTCGCGACAACGTCGGCGCACATCGTCGACCCGAGTTACCACGCGGTTGACCCAACGCACAACTGGTACTTCAAAGCGCTGAGCAGCGTCGTCATCATGTTCGCCGGTTGGTTTGTGACCGACTGGATTGTCGAACCTCGGCTCAAGCGACTCGGTGGAACGGCGAAGTTTGACGACATGCCGTCGCTCTCTGAACTCGCGCTGAAACCTGAGGAAAAGCGCGGTCTCGCGGTGGCGGGCGTCGTTGCGCTCCTCGTACTTGGGCTCTTCGTCGCCGCGGTACTCGTTCCTGGTTGGCCGCTCGCGGGCACGGGTCAACCGACGCTTGCGACCGGAGCGCCTGCGCCGGGCGAGCGCGCCGGCGATCGCTGGTCGCAAGTCATCGTGCCGCTCATTCTCTTCGTCTTCCTCTTGCCCGGCATGGCGTACGGATGGATCACGGGCACGCTGCGCCGACAAGCCGATTTCATCGACGGCATCTACCACGGCATTCGCTCGATCGTCCCCGTGCTCGCGATCGCGTTCTTCATGGGGCAGTTCGTCAACTACTTCCAGTACACGGGCCTCGACCGCATGCTCGCGTACGCGGGCGGATCGTTCCTCTTCCAGGCGGATTTACCGATTCCGCTCCTCATCGTGCTGTTCGTGCTTCTCGTGATCGGCGGCGACTTCGTCATGAGCGGCATGCTCAGCAAGTTCGGCGTACTCGCGCCCATTTTCATCCCGATGTTCATGATGGTCGGCATGAGCCCCGAACTCACCACGGCGGCATACCGCATCGGCGATAGCGTCGTCAACATCATCACGCCGCTGAACAGTGACCTGCTCATCATTCTCGTGGCGCTGCAGCGGTATTCGAAAAATGCGGGCCTCGGCAGCCTGATCACGCTCATGCTGCCGTACTCGCTCGTCTTCGGAATCGTCTGGACGGCGTTCCTCTTGCTCTGGTATTGGATCGGCCTGCCGCTCGGCACCGATGCGCCGGTGTCGTACGTGCCGGGCGCGTGAGTGTGCGGGTGAGTCAGCGCTTGAGTCAGCGCTTGAGTCTGCGCGTGATCGTGTTCAGAGATCTCTCGCAGCGATGACGCGCGCTTACCTCGCGTTCGCGCGGGTGAGGTTGAGCGCGCTGGCGTCAAGGTTGGTCCCGTCGGACAAAGGCGCGTCGCAAGTAAAAATCCCTGAGCAACGATGCTCGCAGAGCTTTCCTTGATGCGAGGGAAAGCGCTGCGTTGCGTTGCGTTTTGCTCGACGATGGAAGCCATCTTCATACGATCGCGCCGACGGACCGACTCGTGCATGCACAACGCGTGCGAGCATGATGTTCGGGTCGCACGTCCAGATCGGAGCGATGTATGCAGGAAGAGCGTGGCGCACCCCCCGCGGATGCTGAACCTATTCGCCGTTTTCTCGCAGAGCGATTTCTCTTTGATCCAGACGCGTCGATCGATGTTCGGTCGTCGCTTCTCGGCGAAGGCATTCTCGACTCGACCGGAGCGATGGAACTCGTACTTTTCCTCGAAGAGCAGTTCGGAATCGAAGTCGCGGACAACGAACTCGTTCCCGCGAATCTCGATTCGATTGAACGCATCGCTTCGTTCGTCGCGCGAAAGCGGGTAGCGGTGCATGCTGCGAGTGAACTCGTGAGAGAAACCACACTGACGGTCGAGGTTTCCAGCAGCGTGAAGTTCGAGAAGGCTCCTTCTTCGAGCGAGGCACTCCGTGCAGTTACTCGATGATCCAATCCTTGAGCGCGTGAAGGAGTTCGCTTCGGCCGGCGGGGTCGCGCGCGCCGCGTTGATCGATGGTGAGCGAACAATCGATTGGAAGCATCTCGAAGATGCTTCGCGGCGTGCGGCGATTGCCTTGCAACGAGCAGGTGTTTGCCGAGGCGATCGTGTTGCAGTGGTTGCACCGAATGCGATTGAGTCAGTGGTCGCGTATCTCGCCGTCGTTCGCACAGGCGCAGTGTTGGTGCCAATTCCCGCAGACACGCGTATGCCGCGGCTTCGCGCAATTCTCGCGGACTGCGATCCACAAGCAGTCGTCGCACCGCGTGCCACGCTTGTGTCGTTGCGCGCATCGATCGCAGAAGAGAGCGACGGTCTTGATGCGCGCTGGGTGGAGTTCGCGCTCGATGACGGTTTCTCTCGGCCATTGGGCGTACCGCTTGACTTTGGTCACGCAGCCTCGGCATCCAAAGTGACGGCACGTGAAGTTGGCTGTATCGACGCAGATCTTGCGGCGATCATCTACACGTCCGGCACGACGGGTGAGCCGAAGGGCGTCATGCTCACGCATGCGAACCTCTTGAACACGACCGCTGCGGTCGCGGAGTATCTCGGTGATACGAATACTCGTGATTTCGACGTCGTTTCGCTTGCGATACCGATCTCCTACAGCTACGGATTCCTTCAATTGTGGACCGCGTTACGAAGCGGCGCGACGGTGGTTCTCGAACGAAGCTTTGCATTTCCGTTCGATGCCATGCGTCGCATGGCGCGGCATCGCGTGTCGGTCATCGTCGCGGTTCCGACGATGATCAATCGCATACTCGCCACGCTTTCGCAAAGCGAATTCGATTTGTCGAAACTTCGCGCGGTGACCTGCGCAGCAGCGTCACTTCCGCCCGCGCAAGCATTGCGATGTACGCAGTCGTTGCCGCACGTCGCGCTTCATCTCATGTATGGGCAGACAGAATGCTCGCGGGCCGCGACGCTTGATCCTCGGCTCGTTGCAACTCATCCAGACTCGGTTGGAACAGCGATCCCAAACTGCGAACTCTTTCTCATCGATGCGCGAGGTCGACGGCTGCCTGCGGGAAGCGAGGGAGAACTTGTTGTGCGCGGCGCGAATGTCGCTCGCGGTTATTGGCGGCGCCCCGAGGAAACCGCTGAAAAGTTCATTCCTTTACCGATGGCAGAGGCGTGTTCTGCGGAGCGTGTGCTGCGTACCGGAGATCGCTTTCGGATGGATCGAAATGGCCTGCTGACCTTCATCGGGCGAGAAGATGAGATCTTCGAATGTCGCGGTGAGAAAGTCGCTCCGATGGCGATTGAGTGCGTGCTCGCATCGCTCGACGGCATCTTCGACGCAGCCGTCACGGGAGTCGCGCACGAAGAAGATGGCACGGCGATTCACGCGGTGGTCGTACTTGAGGCGAATGCGACCGTCGACGAGCGCACACTGCGCGCGCACTGTCGGGCGTTGCTTGAGCCAGCGCTACAACCTCGATTTATCGAGTTCCGTCGGGAGATTCCGCGTACTTCAAATGGCAAAGTGATTCGACGTGCACTCGTCGGAGCGGGGGTTTGAAATGTGCGGTTTCTCCGGCGTTGTTGCGGGCTTCGACGCGCCGCCACCATCGCGAGAGGAGTGCTCACGTATGGCGCAATCGCTCGCGCATCGCGGACCCGACGGACGCGGCATTCTGGTGGAGGGTCGCGTTGGTCTCGCGCACACGCGACTCGCAGTGATCGATCGCGAGGGAGGTGCGCAGCCTTTCTCGAATCCCGCGCGTGGAACGACGATTGTCTACAACGGTGAAGTTTTCAACCACATCGAGCTCCGTCGCGAACTCGAGTCGGATGGTCGTGTGTTTTCGACGAAGAGTGACACGGAAGTTGTTCTCGCGGCCTATGAAACTTGGGGCGATGACGCGTGGCGTCGATTCGAAGGGCAGTTCGCACTTGCGCTTTGGGATCGCTTTGCGCGAAGCATGTATCTCGTGCGCGATCGTGCCGGCATCTGCCCGCTCTTTGTTGCCCGACTTCCGAATGCCTTGATCTTTGCATCAGAAGCAAAGGCAATCTTCGCATCGGGGCGCGTCGCGCCTCGCGTCGATCGCATCGCGATCAATGCGGTGTTTCGAAACTGGTCGGTCCCGGGTACGAGAAGCGTGTTTGAAGGAGTGGAGTCTGTCGCGCCAGGTCAGCGTGTGCGGATCTCGCTCGACGCGATTGGTTCGCCTGTTTGGCGGCGGGAACGACAAGACTCGCTGAGCGAGGGCTCGCGTTCGGTTGTGGGGCGAATCTATGCGCGACTTCGCGATGGAACCGATTCTCAGGATTTCCCTGTGGAATCGAACAACTCTCGAGAGAGCTCCTCGAGCGAGGCGCGGGTTACCGAGCGGCTTCGCCGCGCTGTTGAGCGACGGCTTCGCTCAGATATTCCTGTTGGGGCATATCTCTCGGGAGGACTGGATTCATCGCTGCTGACCGCATTGATCGTGGAGGAACGAGCGCGCGCCGGTAGCAGTCCGCCAACGACGTTCTCCATTCGCTTTCGCGGTGAAGGTGATTTCGATCGGGGATTTGATGAGGGCGCCGCGCAGCACATGGTTGCGCAGGCCCTTGGAACCGATCATCGTGAAATTTCCGTTGGAACCGATCGTCTCGTTGCATCACTCGAGCGCACGATCGATCACACGGAATCGCCGCTCCTAAGAGCGGGTCCCATTCCGATGTTGCTCCTCTCGGAGTTTGTGCGCGAACAGGGGATGCGCGTGGTGCTGACTGGCGAAGGCGCGGACGAACTCTTCGGTGGATATGACATCTTCAAAGAGGCTCGTCTGCGCGCGTATCTCGCCCGTGATCCCGCAAGCGACATGAGACAGGCACTGGCATCGCGGCTTCATCGGCAACATGCGACACGAACCGACGGCGGCATCGCCATGTGGAGCGCATTTCTGAGCTCGGGCGAGGCTCATGCGCATCGACGCGATTCTTCCGCGTATCCGCGCGATTCTTCCGCGTATCCGCGCGAGGACGGGCAAGGGCACGCATTGCAACGTTCTGGCTCCGGCGACACCGATCCGTTTGCCTCGCATGTACTGCGTTGGCAGAGCGGTGCGTGGATGGTGCGATTTCTGTCGGAAGACATTCGTGTGTCACTTGACCAGCAAGCGTTCTATCGGTGCGTTGAGTCTGCGATGCCTCCAGCATGGCGCGATCTCGATGATCTTGGACGCGCGCAGGAGTTAGAGATCGCTTCGTTCATGGTGCCGTATCTCCTCTCGAGTCAGGGGGATCGGATGTTGATGGCGAATGGCGTCGAAGGGCGCTATCCCTTTCTCGATGGAGCGGTCGCGGCAGAGGCAGCACGACTTCGTTCAGAAGAGCGTCTCGTCGGATTACGAGAAAAGCCGCTTCTCCGGCGCATCGCGGGCCGACTTCTTCCGCGAGAAATCGCGGAGCGGCCGAAGTGGCCATATCGATCACCGATGCAACGGGCGTTCTTCGGCGTCGATGCGCCGGACTTTGTGCGCGATGCACTTTCGGACACGCGTTTGCGAGCGCATCCACTCATCGATGGCCCCGCGGCGACGCGCCTCGCGCAACGTGCCTTCACGGCGAGCGCAACCAAGCCACTTTCAGAACGCGAAGAAATGGCTGCATTTGGGCTTTTGACGCTTGTGCTCTGGCACGAACGATTCGTCGAGCACGCGAGTTGCGCGAATGCCGTCGATCCACGTGAGAGCGCAATCTCGATCTTCAAGCACGACGCATGCACGTGCTCGGAGGAGTGCTTCGCATGCTCGGAGGATGAACGATGACGCAAGCCTTTTTCAACTCGCTCGCACAGCACTCACTCCCTGCGCTTGCTCCACCAGAGGCGTTGGATTCGTTCGACATACGGACGAGCGCCCTCGCAAAGTCGGCATTGGCTGAATCGCACGAAAGCAAATCGCTCATGCAGCGCAGAGGAGGTGCTTCGAGTGCGGATACGTCGATTGAGAAAAAGTCGGTGCTCGAGATTGATCCGGGCCTCGAATGTGAGCGAATCGAACGCTCGATTCGTGATGCGGTCGGCATGAAACTTCGACGTCGTGGTGTGGTTCTCGGCGTCAGCGGGGGAATTGATTCCTCTGTCTCCGTGGTACTCGCCGCGCGAGCGCTCGGACATGATCGCGTGACCGCCATTCTGATGCCCGAGCGTGAAAGTTCGCCTGCAAGCCTTGAGCTCGGTCATGCAGCCTGTCACATCGCTGGAGTTGCGCCGGAAGTTGTCGACATCACGCCCATGCTGGAAGCCTTCGGCTGCTATCGGCGCCGCGATATCGCAATCTCCCGTGTTCTACCTGCATTTCGACCGGGTGATCGCTTCAAGATCACGATCGCGAATGATGTGGCAGAGAGTGATCGCGTCAATCACTTTCACGTGGTTGCATCACTCTCCGCACGCGCTGGCGCCACAGCCGTCGCGCGACTCCCGGTTGACATCTACCTTGAGGTTGTTGCTGCAACGAATTTGAAACAGCGCGTGCGGAAGACTGTCGAATACACCGCTGCCGATACTTCGAATCGCGCGGTGCTTGGCACCCCAAATCTCCTCGAACATGCGCTTGGCTTCTTCGTTCGTGGCGGCGACGGACTTGCCGATCTCAAGCCAATCGCGCATCTCTACAAGTCGCAAGTGTTCGCTCTTGGACGATTTCTAGGCCTTCCCGCGTCGATCACAGGACAGATTCCGACCACAGATACGTACAGCCTTCCACAATCACAGCAAGAGTTTTACTTCGGGCTGCCCTATGCAACGCTCGATCTTGTGCTGTGGTGCTACATGCATCAAGTGTCGACGACTCGGGCGAGTGAAATCACCGCAATGACGCCGGCCGCCGTTGAGCGCGTGTATCGCGACATCGATCTCAAGCGACGCGTTGCGTCGCGACTGGACGGATCCGCGCTTGTCGTCGAAGGCGAAACATCAGCACTTCTCTCCGCGAAGGAGGCCAACCCATGAAATCCTTGCATCGATTTGCATTTGCGTCGCTCGCGAGTTCTGTCGTCGGTTTGAGTTTTCTCCCGCTTGGTCAGGCAAGTGGTGTTGCGACAGAGCCGCCGGATCCGAAATCGCCGCAGCGTGACGATCGCCGCGGCGACATCGTCGCGCAGGTGGGATTGGATGAGATCGATCGCGTGCCGGAAGAGCGCTGGAAAACCCTCTGTGCACGACGGATCTACTTTGCGCATCAATCCGTCGGTGGCAACATGATGCGCGGATTGGCAGAGATTCAGCGCGCGCGTCCAACAATTGCGCTCTCGACGAGACGGATTGCAGCGTCTTCTGAAAACGCGAAGGGCGACGCGCGTGGTGCGTTCGATGAACCGGGACTCGTGCATGGACCTGCGGGCCCAAATGGCGACCCGCGCGCGAAATTCGAGGCATTTGAACGCTTTATCGTCGGCCCCGGTGGAGAGGCGATTGAGATTGCGTTCGTCAAATTGTGTTACGCAGACATTGATGGATCGACCAACGCCCAGAGTTTGTTCGATCGATACGTTGCGATGGTCGAGCGCATCAAACGTGCGCGGCCAACGTTGCGTGTGTTGCACGCAACAGTTCCGCTGAAGGCCGCGGATCAAGGTGCGAAGGGTGCGGTGAAGCGTCTCGTTGGCAACGGCACTGGGCCCGCGAATGCAGTTCGTGGTCGATACAACGACTTGCTGCGCGCTCGATTTCCGGCGAGCCAGATCATCGATATCGCCGCCGTCGAGTCACGAGCGCTCGATGGTTCTGCGGCGACGAGTACCGTCGCGGGCGTGGCGTGGCCAGCGCTTTGCGCGGAGTACACGTCGGATGGCGGCCATCTCAACGAACTTGGGCAAGTTGTGGTTGCACGCGCGCTCCTACTGAAACTCGCGGAAAATGCGGAATTCACGCCGCAGAATGCTCAAACTGGTGGCGGGGATGTGCGGGGTGGTGCACAAGGGAGATCTCGCAGTGGAACTTGAACGCCACGCCATCGTGCATGGGCGGACTCATGGCGCAACGGAGGAGCACGGCTTTGCCGTACTCGAAGATGCGCGGCTTGCGTATGTCCACCACCGTCCGCGGGACCCTGCGCAACTGCGGGTCGTGCTCATTGGGCCGATCGGTGCTGAGCGCGAGCGCGCCTATCGAACGCTCGTTGATTTCTCGCGTGCGCTCACCGATCGCGGCTACGAAGTGTTCAGGTACGACCATCGTGGTCTTGGCGAGAGTGAGGGCGATTTCGACGAGGCGACGATCGGATTGTGGGCGGAAGATGCACGGCGTGTGGTTCAACACCTGCACACCATCGCGCCATTGGGTCTCACAACCGCGTTGGTGGGTGTGCGCGTGGGCGCGCTCATTGCAAGCGAGCTGTTTGCCGAGGGATGTGGCGATGCAGTGGTCTTCATGGGACAGGGTGATGGTCAGTCGCTTTTGCGTGATGCGTCGCGTCGAGCATTGGTGGCGGATCTTGTGCATGGAAATGCTGCAAAGGTGCGGCATGAGGAATCGTCGGGGGCATCGCACGCAGAACTGTTCGCGGGATATGCAGCAATCGCAGCGGGTCGAGAGGCACGCGTCGATGGCTATCTCTGGAAGCCTGGCTTGATTGCGGAGGCCGCGAAGCACGTGTTTCGATTGCCCGATTCCGGCGAAGGGCGACCTTGGCTTCAGTTGGATTTGCGTGGCTCCGTCATGCGTATTCCCGACAAGGGCGTTACGGCATCAGCAGCGCAGCCACGCCTTCAGGACGTCAGTTCGAGTACGGCTCATCGACTTGTCATACATGCACCAAGGTTTTGGGAGTCATCACCTCAGCTTGTTCCACAGGACGCCCACTGGTTCGACGCGCTTGGAGCGTGGTTTGAACAGGTGCGTACTTCAAATGTGCTCGCATGAATGAACCATGCATACATGAAGGGAGATGCCGATGAACCCGGATGCCACAGTGTGGACGCAGCGCTCTCAAACTGATCCACTCGTACAAGCACGACCTTCGCATGCATCATCTTTGCATACACCTGTCTTGCATGCATCATCAGGGTGTACTGCGACGTCAACGGGTCAACGAATGTTTGAGATGTATCGTTGGCGCAATGAGTCGATTGTCGCGACGTATCACCGCCCGACCGATGTAGCGGAGCGAACCGACATTGCCCTTGTGCTTGTGAATGCAGGGCCTGCGCCGCGGGCCGGCAATAGCGATCTTTCCCGGCGTGTCGCGGACCAACTTGCACGGAGTGGGTTCCCTGTGTTTCGCTTAGATTTTCCGGGCATTGGCGACTCCACTGGTGATTCATTCAAGCGCATTGAAGACTTTCGTATCGCGGCGCAAGAGTCGCCGCTCGATGACGTACTCGCGGAAGTTGTTGAGCAGATCTGTGTGCGTCATGGGGTGGATCGTGTTGTGCTTGGCGGGCTTTGCGCAGGTGCGGTGGTGTGTGTTCGCGCAGCGCGACGCATGGGGCGAAGATGTGCGGGTCTTCTTCTGCTTGAGCCAGATTTCCTTCATGCTCGTGTCGCGAGTCAAGTGACATGGCGGAATCCGCGCGCGTTTACGGAGCGCGTGCTTCGCGGCCTCGCGCGGCGCCGTAGTACTGCGTCGGTCGCCCGCGCCGCGCAACGAACCTACGAATGGTTCGATCGCGGACGAATGCCAGATGGAATTGCGCGTGACGTTTTGGATGCGTGGATCGACCTGACAGAGGTGCAGGTTCCGACATTTCTCGCTGTTGCCGACGGTGCGAATTGCGACACGTTGTGTGCTCGCATCGCACTTGCAGCGGATGTTGAAGTGAGGCGCATGACGATGAGCGAGTTCGAGAGCGAAGGTGTGCCGAACTCGGCGTTGGTCACGTGCTTTGCGCTCGGAAATACGAATCATCTCTTCACAGCAGGGGAGGCACCCGAGGCGTTGCCGCTTGCCATTGAGACGTGGATGCAGCGCTTCGCGTGACGCGCGGCCTCCCGGTGCGTCGAGACGCACTCATTGTTTCACATGTGCTTTGATTGCCGCCGCGATCGCGCGTTGTTCGTCGAGCGTTCCGCCGATGATGAGCGAGGGAAGCCCAACGACGCCGAGCGATTGGCCGCTCGTGACCAACGTGAGATGCGTGCGTCGTTTCACGAAATCGATCGACGAATGAACTTCGGTGATTTCGCTTGTGGGAACGCGCGCTTCGTGCGATTGCTCGCGAACAACAACTCCGTCGCGGTCGAATTCCCACACGCAGCGTTCGAGCGAAAGTCCGTCTTGCTTCGCCTTTCGCCTTCGCAGCCATGCAATGATGAACAGCGCGAAGACGAGCAGCATGATTACGAATCGAACGCGCGCAAAATTCTGCTGGAATGCAAACGCCCCCAAACCGACGGCGCCCGCAAAGTATGTCGCGACTAAGAAGAAGAGCATCCCATATCCGAGGATGAGGTGGCTCCAACTGAGGGCGCGTTGTCCAAGGCGTGATTCCTCCGACATGCTCGGAAGCCCGCTGAGAACGATGTCGCCCGCAAATCCGCGCGCGCCACACTCAGGACACACGCTCGAATGCGAAGTTCCTTTGCGCTGATAGCCGCACGTGGGGCAGGGGAGTTCGCCGTGGGTGAGCATGGGGGGTGAGCATGGGGGGTCAGCATGGTTGATCAACGTGGCGCATCAACATGGCGGCTTCGCGCGTTTCATCGCCCAAGCAGCACGATCGCGCCGACACACACGATGAAGTAGGGGACGAGCGCAGCCGCACCCGCGTAGTCCTTCGCGACGCGCTGCCCAAAGAAGAGCATCACGATGTTGAGTGCTGCGAGTTCCGCACCAAGGAGCGCGAGTTTCATGTCGCTCGAGAGGATGATCTGCACAACACCGACCGCGCAGAGGGCGCCGGCCGCGCACTCGAGGATCGTGACGACGACGAGCATCGGCGCCACTTGCCCGCGCAGCGGCGACTTTGCGAAGTGGCCGTTCAGCCACGCGAGATTTCCTTTGAAGTCGAGGACTTTGTCGAGCCCCGACTGGAGAAAGCAGATCGCCAAGAGGGCGGAGGTCAGGACGGACGCGGCGAAGATAGGGTCGGTGAGTCGCTCAAGCATGGGTATTCCTTGCGGAGAATGTAACTCTGAACGGCTCGTCGCAAGCGGTGTGCGGAGGGGCCGCCGTTACACTTCGCGCCCAACGCCATGCAAAGCGAACGTCCCATCGTCGGTGCCATCGAAGCGGGCGGCACCAAATTCGTCGTCGCGGTGGGCTCGGGTCCCGACGACGAACTGCTCGCCCGCGCGCAGTTTCCAACAGGTGATGATCCGCAGAAGCGGCTCTCGGAAGTCATTGCTTGGCTTTGCGAAGCGGAGCGCAAACACGGCAAACTCGCCGCACTTGGTGTGGCGTCGTTTGGCCCGGTGGATCTCGATGGCGCCTCGCCGACGTATGGCTTCATCACGACGACACCAAAGCGTGGGTGGAAGAACACCGACATCGTCGGCCCATTCCGTGCGGCGTTTCCTCAACGCCCGATCGGGTTCGACACGGACGTGAACGGCGCAGCGCTCGGCGAGGGCCGCTGGGGCGCGGCGCGAGGAGTTGAAGGCGTTGGACTTGAGGATTTCGTCTATGTCACCGTCGGCACGGGTATTGGCGGCGGCGGTGTGGTGCGTGGAAAGTTGATGCACGGACTCGTGCACCCTGAGATGGGCCACATCCCGATGCCAGTGCTCGATGACGACCGCTTCCGCGGCGCGTGTGCGATCCACGGTCGATGTTGGGAAGGGCTCTGCGCGGGTCCAGCAATCGAAGCGCGCTCGGGGAAACCCGCGGCAGAACTCACTGCGGATGATCCAGCGTGGGAGCTCACCGCGCGCTACATGGCGCATGCGTTTGCCACGCTGACGTACGTGCTTTCGCCGCGGCGCATCATCTTTGGTGGAAGCGTGCGAAAGGGCGGAAATCTCGGCGAAGCCGCGTTTTTTGCAAAGACGCGCACGCATCTTCTTGACGCGCTCGCTGGTTACATCGATGCGCCGTTGTTGACGCCGACGGGCGTTGAGCAGTACCTCGTGCCGCCGCTCCTTGGTGATGACGCTGGCGTGTGCGGCGCGATTGCACTGGCGCACGATGCGTGGCGTGACGAGCTGCGCGCGAAATCACACAACGACTGAGAGAGTTCCCGTGGCGAAGAAGCTCAGTAAGTCCTCCGCAAAGCCCCGCTTACTCTCAGGCGGAAATCCTCAGATTCCGCGAGGCGACGGCGATGCGCCAGTTGCTGCGTACATCGCGGCACTTCCGGATTGGAAGCAAGACGTCGGCGAACGCATCGATCGCGCGATCATGGAAGCCGTGCCGCACGCGAAGAAGGCCGTGAAATGGAATACGCCGTTCTATGGCGTTGAGGGCCACGGTTGGTTTCTCGCGATGCATGCGTTTGCGAAGTACATGAAGATCACGTTCTTTCGCGGCA
>JBEIJG010000017.1:0-16100 GCA_040380385.1 Phycisphaeraceae bacterium
TGCAGAGGCGAACTTCGGCGCCGCCAACATCGTTCGCTTACGCGAGCACTTCGCGACTCTTCAGAATTTCGACAATTGTCTGCGCGAGTTGCTCCGGCGGCGACGCGTGGGATGCCAACAGAAGTTCGGGGCGTTCAGGCCGTTCATACGGTTGGTGGATGCCCGTGAAGTCGCGAATCTCGCCTGCGCGGGCCTTCTTGTAGAGCCCCTTCGGATCCCGTCCTTCCGCGACCTCAAGCGGGACATCGACGAAGACTTCAAAGAACGGCAGCGACCACTCCTCGTGCAACGCCCGAACTTGATCGCGATCCTCGCGGAAGGGGCTCACCAAACTCGCCAAAACAATGACTCCCGCATCTGCAAGAATCCGGCAGACCTCCCCGGTCCGCCGCACGTTTTCTCGGCGATCCTCTGCCGAGAACCCAAGGTTCCGGTTGAGTCCATGTCGAAGATTATCTCCATCGACCCGATAGCAGAGTCGCCCAGCGCCGATGAGCAACGCTTCGACACCGACTGCGATGGTGCTCTTTCCCGAGCCCGAGAGTCCCGTCAACCAGACCGTCGCTCCACGCTGCGCGAGAAGGCGCTCGCGGTCCCTGCGAGCGATCGTGCCACCGTGCCAAACGACATTCGTTGATTTTTCGACCATAGATGACCTCACATTGCGCCGTTGGGCGACTGTTGACCGATACCCTATCGACCCTTCGGAGCACGCGCATGGAAGAAACGAGACTGACACATCTCAAAGAACTCGAGGCGGAAAGCATCCAGATTTTCCGCGAAGTTGTGGCGAGCTTTGAGCGCCCGGTGATGCTCTATTCGATCGGCAAGGACTCCGCGGTGCTTTTGCACCTCGCGATGAAGGCTTTCTATCCAGCGAAGCCACCCTTCCCGTTGCTCCATGTCGACACGACTTGGAAGTTCAAGGAGATGTACAAGCTTCGCGATGAGTATGTCGCGAAGGAACTCGGCCTCGACCTCTTGGTGCATATCAATCAAGAAGGCCTCAAGGCGGGAATCAATCCGATCACCCACGGCTCGCGCAAGCACACCGACATCATGAAGACGCAGGGGTTGAAGCAAGCGCTCGACAAGTACGGCTTCGATGCGGCGTTTGGTGGTGCGCGGCGCGATGAAGAAAAATCGCGCGCGAAAGAACGTGTGTTTAGTTTCCGAGATCGCCAACATCGTTGGGATCCGCGAAATCAGCGTCCAGAACTCTGGAACATTTACAACACCGAAGTCAATCGCGTACCCGGACAGCTCGGCGAGTCGATCCGTGTGTTCCCGCTCTCGAACTGGACCGAACTCGATGTCTGGCAGTACATCTGGCTCGAGAACATTCGCATCGTGCCGCTCTACTTTGGCGCGGTGCGACCAGTGGTGTACCGACACGGCGTGCCGATCATGATTGATGACGATCGACTGCCGCTTGAGCCCGGTGAAACCCCGCAAATGCGCATGATTCGGTTCCGAACGCTTGGCTGCTATCCGCTGTCGGGTGCGATCGAGTCCCCCGCTGCAACGCTCCCTGAAATCATCAAGGAAATGCTGCAGGCAACGCAGAGCGAACGCCAAGGCCGCGTCATCGACCACGACGCGTCTGGAAGCATGGAAGAAAAGAAGAAGGAAGGCTACTTCTGATGCGCGCTGATTCGAACGCTGCTGAGCAAGAACTCATCGAGAAGGATATCGAGGCGTATCTCTCGCGCCATGAGAACAAGGAGTTGCTCCGGTTCCTGACGTGTGGATCCGTCGACGACGGCAAGAGCACGCTCATTGGTCGACTTCTGCACGACACGCACATGATTCACGAGGACACGCTGCAGGCCGCAGAGCGTGACTCGAAGTCGATGGGCACGCAGTCGGGCGCGCTTGATTTGGCGTTGCTCGTCGATGGATTGAAGAGCGAACGCGAGCAAGGCATCACGATCGACGTTGCGTATCGCTATTTCACGACTGCAGCGCGCAAGTACATCATCGCCGATACACCGGGCCACGAGCAGTTCACGCGCAACATGGCGACCGGCGCCAGCACGTGTGATCTTGCGATTCTCTTGATCGACGCGCGCCATGGCGTTGCGGTGCAAACACGCCGTCACTCGTTTATCACGAGTTTGCTTGGCATTCGCGAGATCGTCGTTGCGATCAACAAGATGGATCTTGTTGGGAACTCCCAAGCTCGATTCAACGAAATCGTCGCGGAATACAAGGCCTTCGCAGCGAAGCTCCCTGCGCGCAACATGCGGTTCATCCCGATGTCAGCGCTGCTTGGCGACAACGTGGTGCATCGCAGCGACGCAATGTCTTGGTACGACGGCCCAACCTTGCTCGAACACCTCGACACCGTTCCGCTGACGGGTCGGCGAAACATGGTCGACTTCCGATTCCCCGTCCAGTGGGTGAATCGTCCCAACCTCGATTTCCGTGGCTTCGCGGGCACCGTCGCCGGTGGCTGCGTGAAGCCCGGTGACCGCGTGATGGTGCTTCCATCGCGAAAGACCTCGACGGTCACGCGCGTGGTAACGCTCGATGGCGACCTCGCACAGGCGACGCCTCCCCTTTCAGTGACCTTGACGCTCGCGGATGAGATTGATTGCTCGCGCGGCGACATGATCGTGCATCCAGGTAACGAGCCGCACGTTTCGCAAGACGTAGCTGCCATGGTTGTGTGGATGGACGACCAGTCACCGCTCGTTCCGGGCAAGGAGTACCTCCTCAAGCACGGGCCAAACAAGACGCCTGCGAGCGTCACCGCGGTTGCGCATCGCGTCGATGTCAACACACTTGAACGATCGATGGCGCCCGCGCTCTCTCTGAATGACATCGGGCAAGTGCGTCTGCGCACAAGCCGCCCGCTTGTGTACGACGGCTACACCAAGAATCGCGCCACTGGTGCGTTCATCCTGATTGACCGCCTCACCAACATGACCGCTGGTGCCGGCATGTTGCTCGACCCAACTGAATCAGATGAGGGTCACTGGGGCGATACGCCGCAGGGCGGACACCTCGCACCTTCTGGTCGCGTCGTGAGCGCGGAAGAACGCGAGAAGCGCCTCGGACAGAAGCCATGTACGCTGCTTTTCACGGGGCTTTCGGGTTCCGGAAAGACCGAGATTGCACGCGCAGTCGAACGTCGACTCTTCGACCTCGGTCGCTTCGGCGCTGTGCTCGACGGCCCAGCGCTTCGTTCGGGCATGAGCCGCGACCTTGGATTTGCGCGAGCGGATCGCTCGGAAAATCTCCGTCGCGGCATGGAACTCGCGAAGGCGATGAACGAGATCGGGCTTGTGGCGCTTGCAAGTTTCACCGCGCCGGACGCGTCCGTGCGTGCCAAGGCTCGTGAACTCATCGGTGCCGACCGATTCGCGCTGGTACACGTCTCAACGCCGCTCGACGCATGTCGTCGACGCGATCCTGTTGGACTGTATCGCGATGCGGCGCAGGGCTCGGTGAAGGACGTCCCCGGCGTGGACTTCGAATACGACATGCCGCAGGACGCGGATCTGACGATCCCGTTCCATGAACTTGGAACGCCAGATGCTGCCATTCGCACTGCCGTCGAGCGCGTCCTCGCTTTGCTTGAGTCGCGTGGCGTACTCGTGAAGTAGCGCGGGAGGCAGCTTCAACATGCGCCGTTAACCGCCGCAGTTTCCCCACGCTGCAAGCAGCGTGGAGAGATCGCCTGCGCCAACCATGCCGTCACCGTCGAGATCGGCGGTGGTTGATGTTGTTCCCCAGGCGCTCAGCAGCGTCGAGAGATCGGGCGCTCCAACGTCACCTGAGCGATCGATGTCCGCTGGGCACACTGGCGGCAGGAAGAGCCACGCGCCGCGATACTGTGACTGCGTTCCGACCCCAGCCTGCGCGAGCAAGTTGAACGCCCCATGATGCGGCTGGTATCCGGCGCTGACTTCAGGCACAAACGCGGTCGGGCTTCCACCACGCGCCGCAATGGTCGAAGTCCAACCAGAGATGTAAAAACTGGCGCCGAACGTGGTGTACGAGCTCCACGTCGGGGTAAAGACGCTTGTGAATCCAAGCCCAGGCAACACGCATGCCCCACCTGACACGCTGCCGAGTTCGGTGACACCCGGCATGAACTCTTCGAAGAGCTCGGCGACTTGATCGTGGGTTGCCCAAATCCAACCAGTCAGATCCTGGCTCCCCAGTGTTCCAGCGCACGGCGTTGTTCCATCGACTGGGCAGCGTTCCGCGATCGCGAGCCAACTCCGATTCATGGTTTCAGTGACTTGGCGCCAGGATCGTCCGCGGCCATCGACATACGCAACTTCCGCGCTCAATGCGGGCGTCGTGATGCATACCGCCATCGCGTAGACGATTGGTGCTGTGACGCGGTATGTACGTGGTTGACGAGGGTCTCGAGCGAAGAGCGAGCGGGAAATCGACATGATGGCTCCGTGGAAATGCGTGGAAATGCGTGGAGACGCGTGGAAATGCGTGCGTTGCATGGTGACGATACCATGCGGACGAACGATTCCAAAGAGCAGCAATCTCGAGGCGTGATACACCCCGTTCAAACTTTTTCGCAACTACTCGTACAACTACGCGTGCCACTACTCGTGCCACTACTCGTGCAATTACTCACGCACGACGCGCATCGCGATGAGATCCTGCACGTCGACAAGCCCAACGGGCTTCCCGTCGTGATCGACGACCGGAATCTCGTCGAGGCGCTTCTCTTGAATGAGCTGCACCGCGTCTCGAACGAGCGAGTCCACGGAAAGCGTGGTTGGGTGACGTGTCATCACGCCGGCGATCGGTGCGTCGAGGACTGCGAGGGTTCCGCCGTTGACGTGCCGCCTCAGATCCCCATCGGTGAAGATGCCACTCAATCGACCGACCTGGTCCACCAAAACGATGGCGCCAGCGCGCCGTCCCTCGCCCGCGGCGCGGAGCGCGTCACGGACAGAGCTGGTGTCTGGAACCGCCGCCAAGTTGTGGCCTACGCGGAAGCGCAAGACCTCGGTCACCGGCCGAAGCCCTGCCCCGAGCATGCCGCCCGGGTGATGCTTGTGGAAGTCGTCCTTTCCAAAATCGCGCCGCTGCGCAAGCGCGAGGGCGAGCGCATCGCCAACTGCAAGCGTAAGCGTCGTCGATGCGGTCGGCGCAAGTTGCAGCGGACAAGCCTCGGTGATGTCACCGAGGTCAATGTGCACGCTCGCCGTGCGCGCGAGACTCGATTTCGCTTTCCCCGACATGCCGATCGTTGGGATGCCGTCCATCTTAAGAATGGATGCAAGCGCTACAACTTCTTGCGTCTCGCCCGACCATGAAAGGAGCAGCACCACGTCGTCGCTGCGGATCGATCCGAGATCGCCGTGCACGGCTTCGGCTGGATGCACGAAGTGCGACGGCTGCCCGAGACTCGAAAGGCTCGCGGAGATCTTCGCGCCGATCAGGCCCGATTTCCCCATGCCGCTCACGACGACGTGACCTCGACATCCCTCGAGAAGATCAAGCGCGGCGTGCAGAGAGACTACTTCGCCCCGCTTCAAACGCTCAGCAAATCCAAGAATCGCCCCAGCTTCCGTCGCGAGAACCTCACTGAGGAACGCTGATTCGTTCGAGCGGATGTGTGGATCGGAAGCGAGACGCGTGTCGGACATCCGCGCAGTGTACGGCTTGGCTGAACGCGAGAAAATCGCGGCAATTCTGCTAGATTGCGCCGCGATGTCGCAGAACGACTGGCTCGTCCGCCTTCCTGTTTTCCAAGGTCCGCTCGACCTTTTGTTGTTCCTTGTGCGTCGCGCGGAAGTCGACATTCACGACATTCCGATCCACACGTTGACCGACCAGTACCTCGAGTACTGTCGGCATCTTTCGCGGATCGATATCGATGTCGCGGGCGAGTTCCTTGTGATGGCTGCGACGCTGGTGGAGATCAAATCGCGATCACTCGCACCTGTCGTCACGCCTGAAGAAGGTGGCGATGGGACGACGTCAAACACGCCGGGCGATGATCCGCGCGCGGAACTGATCAAACAACTTCTCGCCTACCAAAAGTTCCGGACTGCAGCGGAAGTGCTCGAGGCGCGGCGCAAGGATTTCGCAGAGCGCGCGGCGGCACGCGCGCGGCCAGGCATCGTCGAGAGCGAGGCCGATGCCGAACTCGCGGAGCAGGAGCTCGAAGATTTCGAGTTGGAAGACCTCCACCTCGGCGACCTTTTTGCGGCATTCGAGCGAATCGCGGCATCGATTGACCTCACACGCGTCGGCGACCACATGGTCGAGTATGACGACACGCCGATCTCACTGCACCAAGAAGACATTGTCGATCGGCTCACGCGAATCGATGCCCACCGACTGACGCTCGGGAGCGTGTTCGATGGCCGCACGCACAGCGAGCGCATCGGTCTGTTCCTCGCACTCCTTGAGTTGGTTCGACAAGGCCGCGTACGCGTTCGTCAGGACGATCTCGACGACGACATCGACGTCACGCTCGCCGAAGAACGCGGGCCAGACGCGCCGACGTTTTGAGCGCTCGCAACCTGCTTCGCAACTTTGAGCGCTCGCAACCTGCTTCGCAACTTTGAGCGCTCGCAACCTGCTTCGCAACTTGCTCGCTTTGGTCAGCTCCCCTCGGAGTGAATCCGAGGGGGCTGAGATGAGCTGTATGTCAACACTCGCAACTGGCCTGTGTGCTTCAGGCGCATTCGCGCATCGAGACAGGTGCCAAATCGCCGCGGCGTGTCCAACGGACGTTGCGCGCGTTTTCGTGCGCAAACTTCAAATGCTCGAGGTAATGCGTGAGATCTTGAATCGTGAACATCTCAAGCCAACCGTGATTGGCCGACGGGTTCAGTTCGAGAATCGAGGCGATGAGCGCGTTCTTGTCTTGCATGAGATCCTCCGACGGGCGTGGGACGCCCGCGCGAGCAGCCCAAAAGAGCGCTCCCGTGGGCGAAGGATCGGCGCATGCCGACGAACGACTTGAATTGTGGACGGCGCGTGGATGCGAAACGTCTCAGCGTCCGGAAAGCAGTTCCGCGAGTTTGCGCTTGAGGAGCGCCACGCGCAGCAGACTTCGAACACGCGTCAAGAGTTCAAGCTTATTGACGGGCTTCGTCAGGAAGTCATCGGTGCCGCTCTCAACAGCGCGTTCGTGATCGCCGACCTCGTGGAGCGCCGTCACCATGATGACCACCATGTCGCGGGTCGCGGGATCGCTCTTCACCTTGCGGCAAACCTCAAACCCCGACATCTTCGGCATCATCACGTCGAGGAGGACGAGGTCCGGTCGCTCGCGTTGAATCGATTCAATTGCCTCGACGCCGTCGCGTGCCGTCGAGAGCTTGCATGGAAGCGTCTCAAGGTACGCGAGCATGAGTTCGAGATTCTGCTGGTTGTCGTCAACAAGCAGAATCTTCGCTTGAGCGAGATCAGTCAGCGCGGCTTCATCGATCTGGGGCTGGGTCGCACCGGTCATGCGGGGAGAATAGCAGACGCAGTTCTTCTGTTGGCGCGACCGACTTAGACGCCGAGCGCGCGCGCCGCAAGATCGACAGGATGCAGCGCGTCACGCGCTGTTCCGTCGTGAATTTGATGACGGCAACTCGTACCCGGCGCGCAGACCACGGCGTCAGACGCCACTCGAACAGCGGGGAAAAGGCGCTCTTCGCCGATCGTCATCGAGAGTTCATATCGCTTCTCGGCGTACCCGAAACTACCAGCCATGCCGCAACAACCGGTGTCCAAGGTCGTCAACTTCGTGCCGAAAATCCGGCGCAAGAAACGCGCGGAAGTTTCCGCACCCCAGAGCGCTTTTTGATGGCAATGCCCGTGCAGGACGACGCGATCGAGCGCGGCATCGGTGGCGGGAAATGCGGGTTTCACAGGATGTGTTTCCCACGCGCGATCGAGGAACTCTTCCACGAGCGCGGTTTGCTTTGCGATGGCCCCACGACGCTGTTTCGCCTCGTCGCGTGCACGTTCCGTCAATCCTGCCGGAAGCAACTCAAGCCAATCGTCACGGAGCGCACTCGCGCAACTCGGTTCGAGCACGAGAATCGCCTCGGCGCCCGTCGATGCCACGAGCGAATCGAGCGCTTGTGCCGCGCGCTCGATTTCCTCGCGCGCTTCGGCGAGCATTCCCGTCGAGATGAGGCTGCGGCCACAGCAACCGACATCCGCAAGTACAACGCGATATCCAAATGCTTCGAGCAAACGCACCGCTGCTTGGCCGATGCCGGGCTCGTTGTATGCGGAGAAGCAATCACCAAAAAGAATCACGGTGCGTGTCGCAACGACGGGCTCACGCTTTGCGAACCATCGGAAAAGTGATGGTCCAAACGCGGGAATCGAACGTCGCGGATCGATGCCCAAGATCGACTGTGCGAGTGATTTCGCAATGCTCGTTTGATTCGCGATGTTCGCGAGCCTGTGGAATCTTGAGCCGACTTCATTGAGTCGACGCACATGTCCGAAGATGCGCGTCGCGAACGGCACGCCTTCGCGCGCATGTCGTTGCGCGGTGTATTCCGCTTTCAATTTCGAGATGTCGACGTTCGACGGGCACTCTGTCTTACATGCTTTGCACGAGAGACAAAGGTCAAGCGTCGCCATCGTCTCGGCGTCGCTCCAACGCGCTTCGCCAAGTTGCCCTGTGACCGCGAGTCGCAGCGCGTTTCCGCGACCGCGCGTTGCGTGCCGCTCATCCTTCAGCGCGCGATAGGACGGGCACATCGATGTGCCGCCCGAAGTCCGACGGCAGAGTCCTGCACCATTGCAGGACTCGATCGCGTGGTCGAACCCTTCTTCCCGCGCGTACTCAAAAAACGTGTCGATCTGTGGCGCGTGCGCGTCGTGGCCGCCGGGCGCGATACGGAGATTTTCGATCAACCGTTCGGCGGGACCTGTATCGACGATGTTGCCAGGATTCAGAAGATTCTGCGGGTCAAACACGCGTTTTACCGCACGCAGCGCGTCGCAGATGGTCTCGCCAAAATACTCGCCGAGAAGCGGCGACCGCACGCGACCATCGCCATGCTCGCCAGACAGCGCGCCGCCATAACGTGCGACGAGTTGCGCGATTTCCTTCGCGATCGAAACCATAATCGCGCGGTCGTTTGGATCATGAATCGCAACGAGCGGCCGAATGTGCAAGCAGCCGACCGATGCGTGCGCGTAGTACGCGGCGTGTGTCCCGTGTCGCGAGACGATCGCGCGGAATTCCTCGACGAAATCAGGCAACTTCGTTGGGCAAACCGCAGTGTCTTCGACGAAGGTGAACGGCTTGCGCACGCCCGGCACGCCGTGCAGGAGCGGTTCACCCGCCTTGCGGAGCTTCCACGCCTTCAGCCGCTCCGCAGCTCCGGTGTAGGTCGACATGGAGCCACCAGTGGCTGCGTCGATGTGCACCGCCGCACGAAGCGCATCGAATCGCGCCGGCAATGCAGAGGCGCTCTCGGCGAAGTACTCGACGTACAACACTGCGCCAAGCGAACCCGTCGCGGGCTTCGGCATCAAGTCGACGTACTGGCGATACTCCGTGTTGCGCAACGCGACATCGATGACGACATCGTCGACAAGCTCGACTGCTGCGGGTTTCGTCGCAAGAATCGCCGCGAGATTCGCGAGCGATTCGCGCACGCTCGCAAAACCGAGAATCGCGAGACCGCGCTCTTTCGGTCGCGGCACGAGCGCAAGTTCAGCGCGCAGCGTGACTGCAAGCGTGCCCTCGCCACCACACACGATGTGCGCGAGATTCACGCGATCAAAAGTGCCCGCGGTCGAAGCCTCGAGTTGTTCGAGAAAGATGTCGAGAGCGTAACCGTCGACGTGACGGAGAATCTTCGGGAAGCGCGCACGAATCTCATGCGCAATCGGGCGGACGATCGCGGCGAGGCGCTCAGCGATCGTGCGTTGCGCGGGGTCGCGATCGCAACTTCCCTCTTCCAACCGATGCACAGATCCGTCGGCGAACGCGACGTCAAGCGCGATCAGATTCTCAACGGTGCGCCCATACAGAATGGAGTGCGCGCCCGATGAGTTGTTGCCGATCATGCCGCCGAGTGTCGCGTGCGAACTCGTGGCAACATCAGGACCGAACATCAGACCAAACGGCAAGAGGTGTTCATTGAGTTGATCGAGCGTGACGCCTGGCTCCACCACCGCGCGACGCGCGTTCGCGTCAACCGAAAGAATTCCACGGCAATACTGCGAGAAATCGACGACGACCGCTTCGTTCACCGATTGCCCCGCGAGCGCCGTCCCAGATCCTCGCGGCAGCATCGCGACACCCTCGTGCGCGAGGTGCGCCACAACCTTGACGCCGTCTTCGACCGAGTGCGGCACGACGACACCGATCGGCTCGACTTGGTAGATGCTCGCGTCGGTCGCATAGAGCATGCGATCGTGGCGACCAAAACGCACATCGGCGCGCGCGACGCCGCGAAGCCCTGCCGCGATCGCCATGCGTTGCGTATCGAGCGCGCTCGCTTGGCCTGCGACGGGAAGACTGGTCGACTGGCTGCCGGTTCCGTGGCGGCTTTGGTGCATTTGGACAGGATAGTGTGCGATCAACCGCCAGTCGTCGAGCCTGACGACTTCGGGGCTGAACCTGCAGGCGAAGTATCGGGCGACGTTGCGGGGTTTGTCGTGGGGGCTGTCGCGGGGGCTGTCGTAGGCTCTTTCGCGGGCTCCGCTTGAGGCTCCGTCAACGGCGCCGCTTTCCCGCAGAGCGCTTCGAGTTTCTCGCGAAGTTCGCGCTGCGAACGCGGAGAACTTCCGACCCACACGCCCGCGATCTTGCCGTCGGTTCCAACGAGGAACGTCGTCGGGAACGCGCGGACGAGCCAACGTCGTGCCGCGAGTCCGTCGAGATCAAGCACTCCGCGCAGGGTCGTGTCGGCCGCAACCTTGCGCTTTTCAAGGGTCGAGCGGATGCGCGCTTCACGCTCTTCGCGCGAACCTTGCTCGCCCGTGTTGACCATCACCACTTCCGCGCGACCTTTGAACTCTTCCGCGAGTTTGGCGAGTTCAGGAATACTCGCAACGCACGGCCCGCACCACGTTGCCCAAAAATCAACAACCACGGGCTTTGGCCGCGCGCCCGCGAGCGACCACTCACCCGCTTCACCGACACGCGGAAGCACGAGTTCAGGCGCCGGATCTCCCGCTTTCAACGGCTCGACGTCGCGGTCTTCCTCGGCCGCCTCCGCGGCGCCCGGACGGCGGTCGATCAACGCAGCGAGTCCGTCGACCTTCTGTCGACCCGCGAGATCGGTCACGAACATCGCTTCGGTGGGTGCGGCGGCGGGGACGCGGCTTGTCGTGGTCGCCTTGAAGACCAGTTCCGCGCCCTCTTCAACCATCGGACCGCCCTTCAGCGAGCCTCGCACCGATTCGACGAGCTTCGATTCGGGATCGTGGAAGATGCGCAGTTCCTCGGTGTCGTCATCGGAGACGAGTACGAGCACGTCATAGACCTGGCCATCAACTTCGTCTTGCTCGACGCGCGAAGGAACGACGTTCGGAATCGCGGGCATCAACTGCATCGCAACTTCGGTTGGATCGTCCTCACCAAGCGCGAGCGCGAGTTCGACAAAAGGCAGCGCTTGAAACGCGTTGAACAACTGGTAGTACGGCGAACCGTTGTCGCCGACCTCGAGGTACGCGAGTGGGTTGGTGTCGTGCATCGCAACGATCTTGCCGTTCGCGATGCGGAGGTCATATCCGCGAAACGAAATCTTCGCGCGGCGATCGGAGCCCAAGACAAACTTCGCCTCGACGACGGGGCCGTTTCCCTCTGAGCCATCTTTGCGCGCGCCAATCTCGACCTTCGTTGAGACTTCGACGCCCTTCTCACCTCGATACACCGCGATCATCTCTTTGAGCCGCGCCTCTGCTTTCGCAAGGTCATCCGCGGCGGTTGCCTTCACTTTGGCATCCGATGACGCATCGACCGCGGCGAGCGCCTTCGCGTCCTGCGCGTGGACAGGTCGCATGGCGATTCCCGCGGCGAGCACTGCGAGTGCAAGCGAACGCATGAGTGTTCGCGGAGGTATCGGCGTTCGAACAACCGAGAGAGCCGATGTCTGGGAGAGACCGAAGACCGTCGATTCGCGCGTCGCCATTGTTGCCTCCTAAGGTTGGCACTTTACGCGCAGTCGATTGGCGCGCGCGGTGCGAAATCGCAGGGAAAGGCGGAAGAATTCGACCCGTCGGGACAGCAGCCGCGTGTGGACGATTCATGAAACGCGACAGGCGCGCGAGAGGTTGCTCCCGCGCGCCTGTCGTTCATGACGAGTGTGTCAAGTTTATCAAGACACGTCGAGAGAGATCAAACGTGACTTCGTCGAAGCGGCTCAGCCGGCCTTCGGGGCGGCGCCGCCCGCGAGAGCCTTCTCGCACTCGGCCTTCAGATCATCGACGATCTTCGCTGGGTTCTCAGGATCGATGCCCTGATGCACCGCGGCGACCTTGCCGTCTGGTCCGATCACGACGGTCGCGGGAATTCCCGAGAATCCGTACGCGCGCACCGCGTCATCGGTCATGTCGACGAGGCATGGCATCACGAAGGCTTGCTTCGTCCAGTACTCCTTCACAGCGGCGAGGCGCTCGTCGCCGCGCTTCTGCTCGAACGTGTTCACGCCGAACACTTCGATCGCCTTGCCCGACTCCTTCGCCCACTTCGCGAAGTCGCTGACGTGTGGGAGGCCGCGCTTGCACGGCCCGCACCATTCAGCCCAGAAGTCGATGACGACGACCTTGCCCTTGAGGCCAGCGAGCGAAACGGTCTTGCCGTCGAGATCGTTGAGCGACCAATCCGGAGCGACGTCGCCAACAGCGATCGGGGTCGGTTGGAGTTCTTCGATGGTCGCAACCGCGGTCTTGCCGGTTTCGTCGACGGTGATCGGGCTGTCGAGCTTCTCGAGAAGCTTCGGTTCCATCGTCATGGTGAGCGGGAACGAAACGCCTTCAGGCGCGCCTGGCGGGACGATGTTGACCTTCGCCGAGGTGAGGAGCGACGTCATCGGATCGATCGTGAAGACCGCAACGCTACCACCGTCGCCGGTGAGAAGCACGGTGCCCTTCGCGGCGTCGAAACCTGCGAGCTTCGCACCCGGAACGAGCGCGCCCGCAAGCTCCATGCCGAAGTCCTTCGGCTCGGTCGAGTCGACCATCCAACGCGGCACTGGAAGCGGGAAGCTGCCGAGGTTCTTCTCGAGCGTCTCCACCATCGAGCCTTCGAGCGGCATTGCGTAGAACTTCTTCGGCACCGACACGTCGGTGATGTAGACCTTGCCGTTCGACGCGGTGATCGCGTTGCCACCCATGTCGACGCGCGTGCCCGAGGCGTCGCGCATGAGCGTCATCGACTGCTCTTGCTTGCGACCCATGACATCGACCGAGATCGACACCTTGTCGGTGAGCGCCTTCGCGTCGCGGTATGCCTTCGCCGTCTTCTTGAGCGCTTCTTCAGCGGCCTTGATGGCTTCTGGGGTCTTCATCGCATCGGTGAACGCACCAGCGATGTCCGGCGCCTTCGGCATGAGGGCTTCTGCCATCAGGCCAGCAGCATCCTGACCGGCTGCAGGAGCTTGGTCCTGCGCGAGCGCGGTGGACGAGAGGCTCGCAGCCGCGGGAGCGACGAGCAGGCTGGCCGCTACAACGACGCGAGAGAGTGAACGACGGGTGAACGAGAAGGTCGACATGAATGCTCCGATGCGTGACGCGCGATCTGACCCGCGGATCGCATGCTTTCATGCGGCACCGCGACGCGTTGGTCTCCTGAGGTGAAGGCGGCTCAACGACCACCCCCGCTGCTCACGAAGGGAGCGCGGAAGACCGCGTTCACGTCGTCGGGATCAGCGGCCCGACCTTGACCGCATCCGAGCGACCAGGGCAGGCACGAAGGAGGGATTCTACCGATTCCCCCGTCACGGGATCGCGCGCTTCAGGGGCAATCTCCGCGAGCGGGAGAAGGACGAAGGCGCGCTCCCGAAACCGAGGATGCGGCAGCACAAGGTCGGGTTCTGCGACGGTGCCATTCCCGAAAATGATGATGTCAAGATCGAGTGTGCGCGCGGTCCACTGCGAACCGCTGCGCACGCGGCCGAAGCGGCGTTCGATCTCGAGAAGCGTTTCGAGGAGCGCGCGCGAGCTGAGCGTTGTGCGCACCGCGACCGCAGCGTTGAGGTAGCGCGGTTGATCCGGCGGGCCGACGGGCGCGGTGTCCCACGCGCTGCTCGCGGCAAGGAGTTCGACCGTGTGCGTCTCCGCGAGGAGTTTCGCAGCATCGCGAAGGGTCGCGAGCCGGTCGCCTAGGTTTGCGCCGAGCGCGATGTAGGCGATCGTGCTTGAAGAAGCGACGGAATCAGAGGGGCCCTCGGAGTTGGAACCGCGATCGCACGAGCGACTCGCGTCAGACGCGCTCGACACGCACGGCCTCCCCTTCACTCCAAAGAAGCGCGCGGGCACCTTCGCCGAAGAGCGCAAAGCGCGTGCATGCGAGTGCAAGATGCGCGGTGCGGCGGCGAATCGTTGTCCGGTCGCCTGGGAAATGGAAACGTCGGCTGAAGATTTCGCCACACGCGTCGCGCGGTGTGCTGCGCAACGCGACCGCGACGTACACCGTGCCCACAGGTTTCGCGTCGCTGCCACCGCTTGGTCCGGCGACACCCGTTGTCGCAATCGCGATGTCGGTATTGAAGCGCGCGAGCGCGCCGCGAGCCATCTCGATTGCGGTTTCGTGACTGACGGCCCCGTGCGTTGCAATCGTGGCGGGCGCGACGCCGAGGTCGCTGATCTTCTGCTCGTTTGCGTACGTGATCGCGCCGCCCATGAACCACGCGCTTGAGCCCGCGACTTCGGTGAGAAATGCACCAACGAGGCCGCCCGTGCAACTTTCCGCAGTCGAAAGGGTGAGCCCGCGTTCGACAAGCATGCGGCCAACGACTGCGGCGAGCGGCTCGCCGTCGCGCCCGTAAACAATGTTGCCCGCGCGCGTGAGGCATTCGTCGACGGTTGCCTCGAGCGCCGCGCGCGCAGCGTCGCGTGCCCCCGTGGCACGCACGCGAATCGACACGATGCCGTCGCTGGCGGTCGTTCCAACCGAGGGCTCGCGACCCCGCTCCATCAGGTCGCCGAGGCGTTCCGCGAGCGTGCTCTCGCCGAGTCCAATCGAGTGGAGCGCAGCGGTCGCAACGATGTTCGAATCATCGCGCAATACCGGCGCCACGAACGCGTCGAACATCGGCTTCATCTCATTCGGCGGGCCGGGCAAGCAGAAGATGTGGCAGTGGTTGCCATCGCGCGCGACGGCATCGGGAGCGAACGTTGCGGCGATCCCCGGCGCGGTTCCATGTGGATTCGGAATCAGACGCGCATGCGGCGGACGCATCGCTTGACGCAAGTTCGAAAGCGGCATCGGACGCCCCCGCTTTTCGAACCATCCGCGGAGATGTTCAACACCGCTTTCGTCGGAAACGAGTTCGTCACCCGGCGAAACAACGTCAAGAAGTGCCTCGCGCGTGAGATCGTCAAGCGTCGGGCCAAGTCCACCAGACATGATCACCGCCGCGTGCGTCGACGCAAGCGCGCGCAACGCATCGGCGAGCGCGGCGCGATCATCACCCACCGTGCGACGTTCGCCGGGCATTCGGCCGATCGCTTGCAGCGCGCGCGCAAGCCACGAGGCGTTTGTGTCCTCGATTTGACCGAGGACAAGTTCATCGCCGACCGACAGAATGGCGACCGCGGCACTCATACGCCACCTTCGCGCGACGCAGCAATCTCCGCGTATCGCGCGCTGTAGAAGCGGCCGAAGAGTCGGCGCAATTCATCCGCACTCGACGCGCCTTCTGGCCAGAGGCCTGCGTCCTTCCACTTGCCCTTCAGATAGCCGTCGCGCACCGCCGCGCGGCCTTCGCGCGTCGCGATATCAAACATCATTCCCTCAGGGCCCGCCACCACCGGCATCGCGTCGAACTTCTCGAGCATCGACTTGAGTGTTGGGTCGGTGACGTCGTCTGCGGTCACCAGTGCACGATCACGCGGATACGCGGGATGCGTACGAATCGCGCGCCACGCGCGATCGAGTTCGTCGCGCCGATCGGCGCACATCGCGCTAAAAA
>JBEIJG010000018.1:0-15960 GCA_040380385.1 Phycisphaeraceae bacterium
ATCGCGCCAGGTTCGCCGCAGCCGCTTTGGCCCGAACGCACAAGTCCGCTTTCGCGCGGCGTTGTGCGTGATGCGCTTCCAACCGGCGTTCGCGCGATCGATTCGATGTTGACGATCGGCAAAGGTCAGCGCATGGGAATCTTCGCGGGTCCTGGCGTTGGAAAGAGCACGTTGCTCGGCTCGATCGCGCGTGGAACGAGCGCGCAAGTCAACGTCATTGGGTTGATTGGCGAGCGTGGTCGCGAAGTACCGGAGTTTCTCGAGCACGTCTTGGGTGTGGAAGGGCTTGCGCGTTCGGTGGTCGTTGTTGCGACAGGCGATGAAAGTCCATTGATGCGTGTGCGCGCCGCGACGGTTGCGTGCAGCGTTGCGGAGCACTTTCGCGATGAAGGAAAAGATGTGCTTTTGATGCTCGACTCGATCACGCGTTTCGCGCAGGCGCAACGACAGATCGGTCTCTCCGCAGGTGAAGCGCCCGCGACAAAAGGCTTCACGCCAAGCGTGTTTGCGATGTTGCCGCGTCTCCTCGAGCGCGCGGGAACCATCGCGGGTGGTGGATCCATCACCGGCTTCTACACCGTGCTCGTGGAAGGCGACGACATGACCGAGCCCATCGCTGATGCAGCGAAAGGCATTCTCGATGGTCACATCGTGCTCTCGCGCAAGATCGCAGAGCGGGCGCACTTTCCGGCGATCGACATTCTGCAATCGATTTCGCGTGTTGCCGATCAGATCAGCGATTCAAACCATCTCAACGCGCGACGACATGTCTCGCGCTTGCTCGCGTCGTATCGAGAAGCGGAGGAACTCATTCAAATCGGTGCGTATGCCAAGGGTTCGAATCCCGATGTCGATGCGGCGATCGCCGTTCGACCTGCGATTCAAGCCTTCTTGCAACAAGATCGCAACGAACGTGCGGAGTATCCGCGCACGCTTCGAAGTCTGATTGAACTCTCGCTTGCAGCGACGAACGCAACCAGTCGTCGGGCCGGTGCCGCGCAGGCAGGTGCGCAGGGCGCTCCAACCGCTGGAAAGGCTGCGCAAACCGCGGGAGCCGCATCGTCCGGAGGGCGTCGCGCCTAATTCGAATACACGACGCGAACGAGTCTTCTCGCGCAGCCGATAGCAATCAAACACGACCATGGCCAAGTTCCGCTTCGCACTTCAGCGTGTCCTCGACCGCCGCCTCGATGAGGAGGAGGCGAAGCGGCGTACGCACGCAGCACTCGAAGCGAAGAAGCGTGGACTCGAAGATGCGCTGCGCGGTCGGCAGCAAGAAATCGCGGCGGGGCGCGACATGTGGCGTACGCAGCTCGTTGGCGAAGTCGACGCCGCAGCACTTCGACATCACGCAGGTGCTGCCATGGGGCTCGTGCGCAAGGCGCAGCGCACCGTGCTCGAGATGGCTTCGCTGGAGAAGTCGATCACGGTTTCACGCACGGAATTGGTCGAAGTTGCGAAGGCTCGGCGCGCGCTTGAGATCTTGCGGGAGCGTCGATTGGCTGCGCATGTCGAACTCGAAGCGATGCGCGAGCGCGCGCAACTCGACGAATTTGCGAGTGATCTTGCGCGTCGAGCACGTGAAGAGGCGGCGCAGGCGAGCGTGGTGCATGCGAGCGTTGCGAATCCAGGCGCAGTGAACGCGCGACAAGGAACTGGCGGCGGAGCTCACCGATGAAGACACTTCTCAAACTTGTGCTCGTACTTGCTGTCGCGAATCTCCTCGCGGTTGCGGGCTTCGTTGGATGGTTGTTCGCGAGCGGCCGCGTTGATGGCGAGCGCGTGACGCGCGTGCGGGACATCTTTCGCCCGACGATCGCTGAGGAAGAGGCGGCGCGCGCCGAGGCTTGGAATACCGCCGCCGAGGCAGATCGGCTCGCGGCGGACGACCTTCGCGTGCGCGGACTTCCGCTCGCATCTGGTGAGGAAATCGCGGCGGAGGATCGATTCCGAGACCGCGCCACACTTGCACTGAAATCGCTTGAGGAGCAGCATCGACGGATGCAGGACGATCTTCGTTCGCGCGAAGAAGCGGTCACAGAGCGCGAGGAAGCGCTCACCGCGCGGCAGGAGGAGTGGGAGGCTTCGATCGCCGACTCGAAGGATCGCCAGACCAACGCGCAATTCCGCAAGGCGGTGCGCCTCTTGGAAGCGGCTCCGCCGAAGCAGGGGCGCGAGTGGATTCTCGAACTCATCAAGTCAGGTCGTGCGGATCTCGCGGTGACATACCTCGACGCGATGAACCCTGCGAAATCGGCGAACCTCCTGAAGGCCTTCAAATCGGAAGGCGATGCCATGGTGGCAACTGATTTGCTTGAACGTCTCCGGAAGCTCGGTCTCGGTCGCGAGGCGAGCACGGATACGACCAATGGTGCCATTTCTGCCGAACAACCCGCCGATTCTGCCCGCTCCCCGGTCCGGACGGCTGGAGGGAACACGCCCGCAGCTTCAAACGGTCCCGTCTCAAGCGGCCCCGTCTCAAACGGCTCGGTCGCCCTTCCGCGAGGCACTCGCGGAGCAAGCACGGGAAACTCCGGCGCCCAAGCGAGCGCGCCGACCGGAGATTCGCGAGAGCGCTGATCCGTCGGGTGAAACGCGCGCGAATCGTGCCGAGGACGCGCGGCGTTCTCGCGCGTCGCGCAACGACGATGCTCGGAAGGACATCTCCAACGAGAACGCTCAGGAGACCGAAAGAGACGGCCTCCACGAGTGCCCGCACGAATGCTCCGACGAAAATCTCGGCACGGCGCACGACGAGCGTTTGGGTGCGCCTTCGGGCAACCGAGATGCCAGCACGAAAGAATCATCTGAGGACAACTCATTTGAGGACGCCGCTCAGCGAGACGACTCGGGTGCCGAGAGTGCAGAAGACGAGCTGAGTGCCGATTCCGCGGCGCAACTCCAGGTCGCAGTTGCCACGACGACCACGTCGACGATCGAGTTTGATTTCTCGTTCGGTGCATCGATGCATGGCGCGATGGGTGGCGCGAATTCTGACATCGCGGGTACGTCAGAAGCAGCACAACTCGCAGCGATGACGATCGATGGAGTTGCAAATTCGTCGATGAACGCGGGCTGGAATGCGGTCGGTGTCGCAAACGATCAGAGTGCGAGCGGCACGCTATCCGCGAGCCATTTGACCGCAGAAAACGCTGCCGATGCTTCGAACCTGCGTGCAAGTGCGTTAAGCGCTGGTGGCATGCAGGCAACGGGCGAGACCGCCGCGGGTCTCGCACGTCGCAACGGAGCAGGTTCACTTCAGGCTTCCAACCCGTCCGCGCAGGGGCCGTCTGCAAACACGCTCGCAAACGATCCGTTCGCGAAACTCACACAGTCGGTGCAGGACTCTCTGCAAACGGCTGCAACAACGAGCACGCAGGTGCAGAGCGCCGTCGCTGGTCGACTCGCAGAGGTCGAGACGAACATCGCACGCGCACGCGCAGGACAGGCGATCGCCACAAGTGGAACACGCGTTGAGGACGTGAACGGCGGAGCAAGCGTCGGCGTCGGAGAGTTGCAGGCGAGTGTTGATGTGGGGAACGACGTTGATCATGGAGCTTCGGCTGGATCCATGGATGGTCTCAACGGCCGCGGAAATGCGGCGAACGCTTCGCTCGCAACTTCGATGGGTTCATTCGCAGCCGCGAACGTGATGGATACACCGCTCGATGTCGCGGCGAGTTCGTCGCAGTCGATCGCTGGTGATCTCGCGGCTACGACGGTCGACGATGGTTCGCCGGCGGCGCAGTTGGCGGCGAAGGGTGCGGAGCTTCTCGCGAAACACCGCGGCGGTGCAATCACCATGCGCCTCGAACCACCTGCGCTTGGTCAACTCAAGATTGAACTTCGCATCGCACACGGTTCTGTTGTCGCCGACTTCACGACAGCGACGCCAGAAGCGCGCATGTTGCTCGAATCGAACTTGGGCATGTTGCGCGAACGCCTTGAATCGCAGGGACTTTCGATCGATCGTATTTCTATACATGGCGCACGATCGCACGCCGACTCGTCGGTCGCGAACGCATCGAACGCACAGCAAAGTGACGCACGCTCGCAGAGTGATGCGCGCAGTGATGGTTCAGGCCGCAACAGCGACGGAGGTAACTCGCGTCAAGACGCGGCAGGTGGCGAGAGTCGTGGACGACGCGAAGGCGACGAGCGCTCTCAAGATCAGAACCAACGCCAACGTGGAAGCGCGAGCGAGCACGATGCACGTGATGCCCGCACGATGAAGCGTGGCTTCGCAGGTGCACTCGCGGACGCAAGCATGAAAGACGCAGGAAACGCTGGAAATTCAGGCACGAAATCAACACGTACGGCGGAGTCCGTGCGTCGCGCGGGCTAAGAACCCGAGAACCCGAGCTTTCAAACTCGGATGAATCAATCTAGGAGACCTCGCATGAGCGCCATCAATGCACTGACAGGTGGATCCAACGCGGCTGGTGGAACGAGCCGCTTCACCGAACTCA
Organism: Phycisphaeraceae bacterium; assembly: GCA_040380385.1. Classification (GTDB taxonomy): domain Bacteria; phylum Planctomycetota; class Phycisphaerae; order Phycisphaerales; family SM1A02; genus QWPT01. The sequence goes on from JBEIJG010000018.1 coordinate 4,470, forward strand.
CGAGCGAGGAGTTCATCAAGATCATCTTCACTGAACTGCAGAATCAAGATCCGTTCAAGCCGAACGATTCTGCAGCGTTGCTCGAGCAATTGCAGTCGATCCGTTCGATCGAAAGCGACATGGAACTCTCGAAGCAACTCGAGGGAATCGTGTTCCAGAACCAACTCGCGAGCGCCGGAAATCTCATCGGAAAGCGCGTTGCGGGTTTGACCGCGGACAACGAGCGCATCGGTGGAACGGTGAAAAGCGTTGCGCGCAACGGCGAAGAAATCGCGCTTGTGCTCGACAACGGCTGGGTTCTTCCGATGGAGAACGTCGAGTACATCGATCAACTCCCCGCGCCGACGGGTAGCGGCAACGGCAACGGAAACTCTGGCGGTACAAATCCGCCCGCTGGAAACAACGGCAATCAGAATCCTGCGGTCACACCGACCAATGTGCTTGGAAACTGGGGCAACTCAGGTTCAAACGCATCGGCAACCGATCTGAACGAGGACGGCAAGATTGACGCGACAGATCTCGCGCTTGCCCTTGGCGGCTGAGCCAAGGTTCGCGTGGGTGAGCGTCGCACGTAGGCACGGCGCTTGCGAGTCTTCCTCCGGATACCGCGATGACGATCGATCCTCGGCAACTTCTGCGTCGACTTGAGCCAGCTGTGCGCCCAACGGGCAACGGTGGCGCAACCGGACGCGCGTCCGTGGCCGATGGCGGGTTTCTCGAGTTACTCTCGCTCGCGGAAAGTGGGGCGATGGAAAGCGCGCGCGAACCCGTGCTCGCCGACGGCGCGACGCTTGAACCAACGACCCTCGCGCAAGTCGGCCGTGCGCTCGATCTCGCCGAGGGCCGCGGCGCACAACGTGCTGTGGTCGTTGCGGAAGGCCGCACGTTCATCGCACATGTTCCATCGCGCACGCTCGAAAGACTCGAGACCCGCGATGACTTCGTCTTTGAGGAGGTCGACGCTGCGATTGCGATCCGCGGCGAATCGGCCACCTTCGCGCATCGCCCACTTGGGCCGCGCGCGTTGCCACCAGTCTCGATCGCTGAGCAGTTTGAAACCGCACGATTCGCAAGCGCGCATGGCGACGGAGTCTCGCCGCAACGCGCAAGCGCATGACATGACGCAACGAGGAAACACGCTATGGCAAGCACAACCGCACTGTTCACCGGCCTCTCGGGACTCATCTCGAATTCGCGCCGCCTCGATGTCATCGGTAACAACATTTCGAACGTGAACACGACGGCGTTCAAGTCGAACCGCATGCAGTTCACACCGACATTCAGCCGCAATTTCTCGCTCGGCACCGCGCCAGGCTCGACGACGGGCGGCACGAATCCTGGCCAAATCGGCCTCGGCGTGACGGTTGCGGGCACGCAGCGCAACTTCAACAACGGTGCGATCGGTGCGACCGGTGTCGCAACCGACGTCGCGATTGAAGGCGATGGTTTCTTCATCGTCGATGTCGCGGGTACGCGTCACTTCACGCGCGCTGGAAACTTCGTCCGCAATCCTTCGAACGAACTCGTTTCGCAGTCGGGCGCGCGCGTCATGGGTTTCGGCGTTGATGATCAATTCAACGTGATTGAAGGCGACTTGGTTCCGCTCTCGGTTCCTGTCGGCACCTTGACGCTCGCGGAAGCGAGCCGCAACGTGATCTTCAACGGCAATCTCAACGCGTCGGGCTCGGTCGGAACGACCGGCTCGGTGCACACGGGTCGCGCGTGGTTTAGCGACGCTGCGATGACGATTCCTGTGACGGCAGCGACCAATCTCACGACGACCGACATTTACATGTCGGACGGCGCAGGTGGCTCGGTGCTGGCGTTTGATTCGAGTGTGAACCCGAAGACGATCACGATCTCGGGCGTTGAGAAGGGCGGCAAGGATCTTGGTACCAAGACCTTCGCGTTCAGCCCAACGGCCGTGACAGGTGCCGATGGATTTGGCACCACGCTCGGCGATTACGCGGATTTCCTCGAGGATGTCCTCGGTCTTGACAACAGCGCGGTTGGTAGCGGATCGAATCTTGGCGGCAACGTCTCGATCAACGCAGGCGGCCAACTCGTCATCACGGGTAACGAAGGTACCGTGCAGGAACTCGGTCTTGAGACTGCAGACTTCGTCGTCGGAACGCCGGGTTCGGGCAGCGGACAGCCGCTCGTCCTTACAAAGTCTGGCTCGGCGAACGGCGAGAGCGTGCGCACGAGCTTTGTGGTGTATGACTCGCTCGGCACGCCGCTCACGATCGACTTGACCTTCACACTCCAGCAGACAAGCGCGTCGGGCGGCACCACGTGGCAGATGGTCGCGGAGTCGAACGACAACGATGCAGCACAACGTTTGATCGGCCTCGGCGAAGTCACCTTCGACGCGAGCGGCCGCTTCCAGTCGGCTTCGAATCAGTCGTTCTCGGTGATTCGCACGAACGGCGCCGTGAGCCCGCTGACCGTCAACATGGACTTCAATTCGGGCACTGATGCCGTCTCCAGTCTCACCGACTCTGCATCGAATCTCGCGGCGGTCTTCCAAGATGGTTCGCCGATCGGCACGCTGTCGAACTTCTCGATTGGTGAAGACGGCCGTATTTCTGGATCGTTTACCAACGGTTTGACGCGCACGATCGGACAGATCGCGCTCGCGAAGTTCTCGAATCCCGAAGGCCTCGTGGACGCCGGCGACAATCTCTTCCGCACGGGTCCGAACTCGGGTACGCCTCTTGTCGCGAAGCCGCGTGACTTCGGAACCGGTCGACTCGTCGGTGGTGCGCTTGAGTTGTCGAACGTCGACCTTTCGCAAGAGTTCATCAACATGATCCTCGCGAGTACCGGCTACTCGGCCGCAAGCCGCGTGATTACGACGACCGATGAACTCATCAACCAGCTGCTCGCGCTTGGTCGTTGATTTGCCGCGCGCACAGCGCAAACTCTGATTGCATCTCTCGCCGGGCCGTGCGATATTCACGGCCCGGCGATGTTCACTTTCTCGCACGTACTCTTTGCAATTGCCTGGCTCGCTGCGTGTTTTGCAGCGGGTTCGATCTTGTTTCTCCTGATCGGACTTGGCGCGGCAACGTTGCGATTTGCACGATTTGGTCGCGCTGGTGATGCGGGGGCGCGATGCGCGGCGTGTGGATACGCGTTGATCAATCGGTGCGCACGGTGTCCTGAATGTGGGGCGGAACTCGAAACCGCATCAGCGGTCATTGTCGGACACACTCGGCCGGGTGGTTGGCGTATGGCGTTTGTTCCCTGCCTCGGGATTGCGCTTGCAGTGTGGGTGATTCGATGTGCGCTGGACGCAGGACCTGGCCTTTGGTGGGGGCCGGGACCCCGACCGCTGGCAGTGGAGCGTGTTGGAGGACTCACCGGTGAGGAGCTCGTACAGAGCGCGCTCGCAACGCCGCCTGATCCACCACCATGGACGAGTGTGCATGATCTCTACGGCGAAATCGCCCGTCGCTCAGTGCGTGCGGGAGAGCCCGGTAGTCGTGTAGGCGTTGGTGGCGATCTCTGGGTTCGCGCAGCGGCCGTCGCAATCACCGCGACGCCCGCGTACATCGAGGCGCTTGCGGTCGATGCTGAACGAAGCCAGCAGGGGACAACAGGATTCTCTTGGACCGGCATCCCTGTTCGAACTCCGGCTGGGTGGCACTGGTCGCGCGGTGGCGCGGAAGAGCTCTTTGTCGTTCTGCGAAGTTTGCAGCAATCCGGCTTCGACGCGGAGCCGATTCTGCGTGCGTTTGCTCGTTGGCGCGTGACCGCCATCGAAGTCGGTGCTCGCGGCAAACAGCCTCCATCGACGCTCCTTGCGGTCTCACTCGATGCGACTCGTCAGTCGATTCTCGCTGGATTTCACGCGGAAGAAGTCGTGACCCGCGTTGATGGCAAAGTCATCTACGAAGGAGCGATGACGGCAGAGTTTCCGAATCCATATGAAGGTGCATACGCAGGCACACTTGTTGGATTGAACTCGGGTGCGCGCGCGACAAACGATTCTTCTGACGCGGCGCCTGACGTTGATCGCGGAGACATTTCTGTCGCGTTTCGAGCGCACTCGGTGTTTGGGAGTGGCGGTCCACGCGAGACGTTGTTTGAACTTGTCGACCCGCCGATCGAGCGGGTGCAGCTTTCATGTGCGGCAGCACCGGAGGCCGCCGCGCGCGCCATTGCCGAGACGTTGACGATCGCCGAGTTTGATGCTCGGACACAGGCCCTCTCTGTTTCAAACGGTCCAGCGCAAAGCGCGCTTCGAAATTGGCTGAGTATCTCTCCTTCAATTGGCGCCGAAGTACGTTTGGAGGTGAACTGGAATGGGCGCACTTTTGATCTCGGTCCTGGCAAGATCGCGGATTCATCCGATCAAATTTCACCTCGCATCCGGCAATGGGCGATGCCGATCGTGCTTCGGCCATCTCTAGAGCAGCGGAGGGCAGCTGTTTCAGAGGCATCCTCGGAGCACGCAGAGTTGGTCATCACGCTTGTGCCGATGACGAATGAGCAACTTGTTGCCTGGCTTGTTCGAGCGGCTGGTGAAGATGGCCGTATTCCAAAGAAGGAATATCTCGATCGCGAGGTTTCTGTGCGTGTTCCCTTGCGTCTCGCGACGACAGAAAACGAGGCACGATGATGGGGTTCTCAGATTCCGTGAGAGTCGAACGAGTTTCTGGATCCGCGACTATCGACGTTGCACATCCGCTGCTGGCCACGATCGAAACATGTTCCGATGAGTTCGCGCTGCTTGCGCTCACACTGCTTGCGCTTGGTGCCGTGCTCTTGTTGTTCGCGCGCGAGAGTCGGCAGCACGAATCCCGCTTCGCAGCCCTGTTTCGCGTTGCCGCTCGGGTTGCAATTGGTCTCTCGCTCGCAGCCGGAACAGTCGCGGCGATCGATGGAGTTTCATGGTCGCGGTGGGAGGCGCGCGCCGCCTCGCGCGCTCGTGCGACGGAGCGCTGATCGATGATTTTCGATCGTGGAAGCGTGATGCGAGCGAGAGATTCGTCGGCAGATCACGGGCGCCGCAGAAACTACCCGCGACGTGGGTTCCGTCCGGAGCCGCCTTGTCGACCGTCGCCGAGGCGGCCATCGTCATCGCGCGCGGGCGCGCCGTCGCGGTGACGCGGCTGATGCGTTGCGCGGGCCGCCATGCTCTCGGCTGAACCAGGAGTTGACGTCTCAAGCGGGTCGTAGCGCGCGAAAATCATGCGTCCTGCATTCGTGGTGCGCGTGTTGGTGACCACGGTCGCGATGGTGCGACCAACTTCGCCTGAACCACTTTCGACGACCACCATTGTGCCATCGGCGAGATATCCGACGCCTTGATTCTGGTTCTCGCCGACGCGAACGATTTCAACTTCGAGTCGGTCACCGGCAAGCGCCTGTGCGCGCAGTGCACCAGCGAGATTGTTGAGATTCACCGTGGCAACACCCGCGATTTCCGCCACTTTTGCCAGCGCGGAGTCGGTGGTGACGAGGCGGTGCCCGTTGCGACGCGCGAGTTCAACAAGGCCGCGGTCGACGTTTCCTGCTTCGAGCGCGCGCTCTTCGATCGTCACATCGACGCGCGGACTCGCTTGCATGCGCGCGATCATGTCGAGACCGCGGCGACCACGCGCACGTTTCGTTTTGTCGGCGCTGTCCGCAAGGCGTTGCAGCTCGTCGATCACGCCTTGTACGACGATGAACGGGGCATCAAGCGCGCCAGCATCGCAGACATCAATGATGCGGCCGTCGATGATCGCGCTCGTATCAAGCAGCATGGGCTTCACGCCGCGGTTTTCGCGCGAAAACTCCACGTAGGGGATCACGAGTCGGAAGTCGTCTTTCGTTGTCATGACGACGGAGACAGCGATGTAGCAGAGGATCGCGCCGATCGAGATCTTCGCGAGATTGATGTAAATCGCCGCGGTTGTATCTCTCAACTGCCACGCGTTGACGATCGCGTCGAGAATCGTGCCGATGGCGTACGCGCCGACAAGACCAAGACAGATGCCGAGGTAGATGCCGAAGATCGAAGCGAGTCGCTTGTTCGGCGTCATCGCGTCGATGACGACGACGATGAAACCGATCGCGCCCGTCGCGAGCGTGAGGCCGAGGACGAGTGTGAATGGATAGGGCTCTGGCTTAAGCGGATCGACGCGGCTTGCAACGACGAGCGCTGGAGTCACGAGCACGAGCGCCATGAAGAGCAGTCGTGCTGCAAGCAGGACGAGTCGGACGCCTTGAGGGCGGGTTGCGCGGCGACCGCGTGACTCGTCGAGCGAACCCGCCTCAGCGAAAGACGAGTGCGACGGCGAGAGCGATGCCGATCCTGGCTCCGATGTGTCCATGGCGCGGATTCTACGGACACGGGGCCGCGACTTCGCGCTACCATTGGCCTCCCTCAGAGCACCTGAAGACGGCCGGGCCCGGCGGGCGGGTCGGCCGTGAACCTGGTCAGGGCTTGACCGCAGCAGCCATAAGCGTTTCGGTCCGAGCCGACGGTCGCCTGGCCGTCTTCAGGTGCTTTGAGAGGTTGGCGTGAGGCCCGCGTGTTCGGCGCGTTCAGGCTCCGCCAAACGCGAGGTCGAAACGACGAGGCGAGAACGACGGCAGCCGGTGCCGAGAGATGGCGAAAGTCGATGGCGAAGAAAAGCGCGACATCCTCCGCTTCGAACGACGCATCGGGCGATACCAGTCAAGGTGAACTGGCTGGTGGAATCGGCGGCGGTTCAGCTGGCGGGGGTAAGCCCTATACCGTGCTTGCTCGGCGTTACCGCTCGCGCGACTTCAGTGAAGTCGTCGGGCAGGAGCCGATCGCGCGCACGCTTCAGAACGCCATCGCAACCGGCCGCACGGCGCATGCCTATCTCTTCTGCGGAACGCGTGGCGTCGGCAAGACGTCGATGGCGCGCATCTTCGCACGCGCGCTCAATCGCGATGGAGCGCTCGCTGAAGGTGAAGAAATCGGAAACGCGATTCTGCGCGGCGAAGATCTCGACGTCATTGAGATCGACGGTGCTTCCAATCGTGGTATCGACGATGCGCGCGACCTGATCGCGGGGGCTGGGCTCGCACCAACGCGCGGTAAGTACCGCATCTACATCATCGACGAAGTGCACATGTTGACGACGCCGGCGTTCAACGCCCTCCTCAAAACGATGGAGGAGCCGCCGTCGCATGTGAAGTTCATCCTCTGCACGACCGAACCGCACAAGGTTCCGCAGACGATTCAGTCGCGCTGCCAGCGCTTTGATTTCCGCAACATTCCGACCAAGCAGATCGCGGCGCACCTCGGTGCTGTTGCGAAAGGTGAGCGTGTGGAAGTCACGGAAGACGTGCTGCTGCAAGTCGCGCGTCTTGCGAATGGTTCGATGCGCGATGGGCTTTCGCTTCTCGATCGATTGCTCGCCGCTGCGACGGGGAAAGTGGACAGCGCCGTTGTTGAGCAGGTCTTTGGTCTGCCCGACGATGAGATTCTCCTCGACATCGTGGAGGCGTGTGTCTGTGAGCGCACTGCTGACGCACTCAAGCATGGTGCGCGACTTCTCGAACGCGGCAGCGGTGTCGAGCAGGCGCTTGAGTTGCTCGCCGAGCGATTCCGCTGGATTCTCGTGGCTGCGGCAGCGGGAAGTGACAGCGAACTCCTCGAAGTCGCGGAATCGATGAAGGATCGTGTGGCGCGCGTTGCGGGGCAAACTGATGCGGCGTATGCCGCGCATGCGATTGCGCTTTGTGATGCCACCGCGCGAAGTGCGCGTGGTTCGAGTGCGCCGCGCGCGCTTTACGACGCGTGCCTCGCACGACTGGCGCTCGCGACGCGCTTTGCGGGCGGTGCGGCACTCCTCGCTGGCGGTGGGCCCGACCCAAAAAAAGCAGGTAACCCGAGCGCCCCGCGCGCGCTCGGGACGATGGCGAATGGTCCCGCCAATGGCACGAATCCTGCGACGCCTGTGATTCCTGTGATTCCGAATGGTGGGGTGACGGCCACACCGGCGCGTGCTCCGTCGCCGACGCCTGCGCCGACGCCTTCGCCCGCGCCATCACCGACGCCGTCGCAGTTGCCTGCTGCGCCGCAGCCGACCGCCGACATCGCGGAGCTTCGCCGCCGCCTGATCGCGATTGCTGCGAAAAACCCGAAGGATCAGGCGCTCGTTGAGCAGATCGAAATCGTCGAGTTTACGGGTGATTCGGCGCGTGTCGCTGTGCGCGCCGACGACGGACCAGGCAAGTACCTCGCGACGAATCCCGATCCGATTCGTACGCTTGTTTCTCGCGCGGCAGGGCGACCCGTGCGCCTCACACTCGACAAGCGGGAGAGCGCAGGCGCGATACCGCGACCGAAGGCAATCATGCCAGACGACCCGGCGATTCGCGCGGATCCGCTCGTCCGTCGCGCCGCAGAACTTCTCGATGCAAGCATTGTGGCGGTGACGCCTCGTGTGGTCGCGGACGCGGCACCGTCGGCGCCATCGGACGCGTCTGACTCTGGCGATGATGCGTCGATCGAGACAGGCAGAGATACGGGCGGAGTCGGCGTAGGCGGATTCGGCCGCGATGCATTTGAGGACGGTGCGGATTGACCGCGCCGCTTCGAGCAATGAGAGACTTGATTCAGTTTCGAAGGAGCAATGTGTGTTCGACAAGTTGAAACAAGCAACGCAGATGGCGGGGATGCTCAAGGATCTTCCGAAGCTGCAGGCGAAAGTCGAAGAAGTCCGTGCACGACTCGCGACGACGCGCGTCGAAGGAAGTTCCGGTGGCGGCGCGGTGAAAGCCGTCGCGTTCTGCGATTTGAGGATTGATTCGGTGACGCTCGATCCATCGGTCTTTCGCGGGCTCGCGACGGGTTCGTCGGCCGATCAGTCATACGCGAATCGACTCGTGGCAGAGGCCGTGAATGATGCACTTCTTCGCGCTCGTGCACGCATGGGCGAGGAACTCAGCCGTGCGGCGACCGAGAGCGGAATTGATCTTCCGCCCGGCATGCTTGAGAAACTGACCTAACCACTCGCGTTCGCGATGTTCGAGCCATTTCGCGAGAAAAACATGTCCAACGCTGCCTACCCCGAATCTGTGCGTCGATTGATCGAGGCGTTTGCGTCGATGCCTGGGATCGGCCGTCGAAGCGCGGAACGGCTCGCGTTTCACGTGCTTCGGCAGCCGACCTCCGAGGCGCTCGAACTCGCGCGCGCGGTAGAAGACGTGAAGAAGAAGGTCAAGCACTGTGGGGTTTGCTGGAGTCTCGCGGATGCGGATCCATGTCCGATCTGCGCGGATCCGCGGCGCGACGCCTCGACGGTGCTGGTGGTTGAGCAGCCGAAGGATCTCCTCGTGATGGAGAAGACAGGCCTCTATCGCGGTGTCTACCACGTGTTGCTTGGGAGGCTTGATCCGCTTGGCGGAGTTGGGCCGGAAGCCATCACTGTGGCTGCGCTGATCGATCGCATGGAGAATCCTGCGAAGAATGCGCGCGGCATGCCGGTGACGGAGCTCATTCTTGGGCTGAACCCCGATCTCGAAGGCGACACGACGGCGCTTTGGATCGCGCGCGAAGCGGGTGAGCGGGGGGTGCGCTCGACGCGACTCGCGCGTGGATTACCGTCGGGATCGCAGCTTGAGTTTGCGAATCCGGCGGTGATTGGTGATGCGTTGAAGGGCAGGACGAGCTTGTAGCGCTCGCGACTGGCGGGCTGCTGAAGCTTCGCTTCCGGTGCCCGCTCTCGCTCGCTTTGGCGTGTACGACCTGTGTGCCCGCTCTCGCTCGCTTTGGCGTGCATCACACCAAAGGTCGCCGCCGCAGCGGCGACCGCGACGAGAATTCAGCGCGCGACTCAAAATCCATGCCAGATGATGGTCGAAAGGTCGTAAAACCCGAAAAAGGGTGAGTGTTGCTCGCCTTCTCAAGGCAAGCCACCGATAGCATCGGGGCCGCAGGATCGCGGCAACTCGCGGAGGATTCGCACCAGATGTCGGGAATGCGCTTCGAGACATCTCAAGGCATGAAGCTCGGGCAGACGCTGTCCCCGAAGCTGATTCAGTCGGCAGAGATTCTGCAACTGAATGCGATGGAGCTGCAAGAGCGGCTCGAGCAAGAGGTTGAGAAGAACGTCGCGCTCGAAATGGTGATGCCGGGCGCGTCCGACGACGACCATCGCCGCATCGATGAACATCGCGAGCAAGCGCCCCAAGGCGGCGGCGCGACCGAGTTCGAACGCTTGCGTCGACTCGAGCGGCAGTACGGCGATCAATGGAACTCGGACGGCGACGGCCGTCGTGCGGTGCGCGACAACCGTGAACGCGATCCAAAAATGGACGCGATGGCGAACACGCCTTCACGCAGTCGTGGGCTCGTCGAAGAGTTGACGGAGCAGTGGAGTTTCGCGGAGGTACATGACCCGTCGATCCGTGTCGCTGGCGCGCGGCTCATTGAGTACATCGATGACGATGGTTTGCTGCAGACGCCGCTTGAGACGATTCGCGAGCAGAGTGCGCATCTCGAAGGTTGCGATTGGGCGATCGACACGCTGAAGGCGGCACTCGCGCGGATTCAACTTGAACTCGAGCCGAAGGGCATTGGTGCGACGAGCGTGCGCGAAGCGCTGCTTATTGAAGCGCGCGCGAAACTCGACGAGGAAACCGATCTCGACATGGCAGAGGTTTGGGCCGATGCGATTTCACTGATCGAGCGGCATTACGACGATCTGCTTGCGAATCGCATCCCGAAAATGCGCGAGAAACTCGCGTGGGACAGCGATCGGCTTGATCGTGCGCGTGCGTGTCTCAAGCGGCTTGATCCAAATCCAGGACGCGAACTCGTTCCGCCTGAGTCGACCATCATCATTCCCGACGTCATTGTGGAATACGACCCTGAGTCGGGCGATTACACGGCGCGACTCGCGGACGAACTCGTGCCGCGCGTTCGAGTCTCGCCCGATTACGAAGAGATGGCGAAGGAAATCGCGCTCGATACGAAGGCGCGGAACTTCGTCGTTGAGAGTATTCGCGCAGCACGATCGATCATCGAAGCGATTGAGCAGCGCAACACCACGCTGATGCGCGTCGTGAAAGTGGTGCTCGCTCGCCAACGCGAGTGGTTTGAACAAGGGCCACAGCATCTGAAGCCGATGCCGATGGTGGATGTTGCCGACATGCTTGGTATTCACGTCGCGACCGTTTCTCGCGCGGTGAGTGAGAAGTGGATGCAGACGCCGCGCGGACTCGTGGCACTGCGAACGTTCTTCTCGCTCGGAACGGAGAACGCCTCCGGCGAAGAGATGTCGTGGAATGCAGTGAAGGCGCTCGTGCAGGAGATTGTCGACGGCGAAGACAAGTCGAAGCCGCTCTCCGATAGCGCGATCGCCGAAGAGCTGAAGAAGCGGGGCGTGACCATCGCGCGACGCACCGTGGTGAAGTACCGCGAGCAACTCGGCATTCTTTCGGGTGCGATGCGGAAGCAGCACTGATTTTGAGCGCTCGCGACTGAGCGGCCTGATGAAGCTGCGCTTCATGTGGC
>JBEIJG010000019.1:0-15951 GCA_040380385.1 Phycisphaeraceae bacterium
CGCTCGAAGAGATGCACCGCGTTGCCATGCTTGTCGCCGATCGTCTGCACCTCGAAGTGGCGCGCGTTCTCGAGGAACTTCTCGATGTAGACGCTGCCGTTTCCGAAGGCCGCCGCCGCTTCTTGGCGCGCGCTTTCGATACCCGCGCGCAATTGCGCTTCATCGCGCGCGACGCGCATACCGCGGCCACCACCACCCGCCGCCGCTTTCACGATGACCGGGAAACCGATCTCGTGCGCGACCTTCACGGCCTCTTCGATGTCTTCAATCGCATCTTCCGTGCCAGGGAAGACGGGCGTGCCCACTTTGCGCGCCATCTTCTTGCAACTGACCTTATCTCCGAGCAGCGCCATCGCTTCAGGCGACGGACCAATGAACTCGAAGCCAGAATCTCGGCAGACTTCGGCGAAGTGCGCGTTCTCGGAAAGGAAGCCGTAACCCGGGTGAATCGCGTCCGCGTGGGAAACCTCCGCCGCCGCGATGATGCGATCAATGCGGAGGTAGCTCTGAGGGCTTGGTCCTGGACCGATGCACACCGCTTGATCTGCGTGCTCGAGCCAAGGTCCAGCCTTGTCGGCCGTGGAATAGACGCAGACGGTCTCGATGCCGAGGCTCTTCGCGGCGCGGATGACGCGCAAGGCGATTTCGCCGCGGTTCGCAATGAGAATGCGCTTGAACATGCGTTTCCTGGGGATCACCGCCTCGCAGGCGGCGGGCAGTTTCGAAAAGTGTCGAAAAGGGTCGAATCGAGAGCGGCTCGCCGGGAGCGCGCCGCCCGCCCTCATGACAATCGGCGTGAGATCAGTTCGGACGAATGCGATAGAGCGGTTGGCCGAACTCGACCGGCTGACCACTCTTGACGAGGACTTCTTCAACGGTGCCGGAGGTTTCGGCCTTGATCTCGTTGAAGATCTTCATCGCTTCGATGAGGCACACCGTCGTGTCGGGACCAATCTTGGAGCCGACGGAGACGAACGGAGCCTTGTCGGGGCCTGGGGTGGCGTAGAAGGTGCCGACCATCGGACTGTCGATGGAGGGGAGCTTCTCAGCGACCGGGGCGGCAGCGGCTGGTGCGCCTGCGGCGGGTGCGGCTGCAGCGCCCGATGGAGCCGCGTGCATGGCGGGAGCCATCATCTGCGGCGCCATCACCTGTGGGGCGACGTGGAGGCCGGGGCGCTTGACCGTGACTGTCTCCTGCTCATCGCGGAGATCGAGTTCGGTCAGGTCGTTTTCGACCATCAGGCGGACGAGTTCCTTGAGCTTTCGGATATCGATCATGGGGGTAGACGCGGAGACTCCGCGTGGGGCGGGAAGATACCAAACCTCGTGGCTTCTGTGTCGACCCTCGTCGATCATGCACGAACGCGCGGAGTTCCACCAAGAATGAGCCGATGGATTGAGGCGATGGATTGAGGCGATGGATTGAGGCGAGCGGCGACGACCGAGAAATGACGGGTCAGCGCGCGCCGCGCGGCGGCCCGAGCACTTCTGACACGATGATGGCTTCGCGGATCCGCTGGGGATTGCGCAGGCTCTGCGCGATCGCCGCGGGCGTGAGAGCGTCGCGCCGGGTGGCTGCCCCGCTCACCGCAGGCTGCGTTGCCGCCGTGATCGGCTTACCCAAGTTATCACCGACGTTTTTACCGAGGTTCTTGCCGAGGCCAGTCACGTGCGACGACGAGACCGATGACTCGATCGATCGGATCCGCGCGATACTTGCCGCGACCTTGGCACGACTCGCCATCGCGTCTGCTTCTTCCGGCGCCTCGGCGCGCACGATCACGCGCGGCGGAGTCACCTTCGGAGGATGCACCGCTGTTGGCGCAGGGCGGGCGGGCGTGGTCGGCGGTCGTACTGATGGCGAAGTGGAGACGGGTTTGCCTGTCGCCTCGGATGCGGATCGCTGCACCTTCGCTGCAGAAGTTGACCCCGAAGTCGGCGGGCGCTTGCCTGTCACGATCGAAGTCGGACGTTTCACCACAACCGTCGATGCGTCCGCGACCTGGGGCGGCTTCACCTTTTTCGGCGCATTCGATTTGCGGACGGGTTGCGCCGGATTGCTCAAATCGCCTGGCGTTGGTTGAGCCCCGCCCTGCATTTGCTGAGGCTTTTGCTGCGCATTTTGCTGCGCACGCTTCGCGAGTCCAGAGATCACCGCCTGGAGTACGAAGATGACGATGACCCAGATCAGGCCGTTCAGCATGGGCCCATCGTACCTTTCTCAACGATCACGGGCGCGAGCCACTCGGCAGATTCGATCATCGGATGCCGATAGGCCGCGCTCAAGTTTGCAGCGGTCAACACCTCACGCGCCGGACCATCGAAAAGCACCCGTCCTTCGCGCAACACCAGTGCGCGCGTTGCGATCAATCGCGCAAGTCCCGGATCGTGGAGCGACAGGACGACCGCGCCCGACCGCGCGATGTCACGAAGTGACACGATCACTCGGGCCACTTCGCCAGGGTCGATTCCGCTGAAAGGTTCGTCGAGCAAGAGCAAAGGTCGTTTCGCGCCGTCGATTTGCGCCAGGGCGCGCGCGACTGCCACGCGTTGCCGTTCGCCGCCGGAAAGCGTGTCGACCGCGCGATTCGCCCGCGCGGCAAGCCCAACGATCGCGAGCGCACGCGTCACCGCGCTTTCGTCGCAACCACGCGCGAAACGTCCGAGTCGAACGACCTCGCGTGCGGTGAAATCGGCGGCGACATCCGGCCGTTGCGGCACGAATGCACGCATGCGCGCGGCTGCCTCGCGTGTCCACGACTTGCCTTCAAGACGGACGGCGCCCTCCAAGGAACGCTCACCCCCCACACCTGCAAGGAGCCGAAGCAGCGTGCTCTTTCCGCTGCCATTCGCGCCGACGATCGCGACGATCTCGCCCACATCGATGGTGAGCGATGTGGGTGCGAGTGCCTCGAATGCGCCGTAGCGCTTCGCGACGCCGCAAGCTTCGATGATGGGCGCTTCGCGCGCGCTCCCACTCATCGAATAACTCCTCGGTCATGACTGCCCTGCTGAAATCCACGGCGAAGGAGCCACAAAAACGCAGGGCCACCCGCAAGTGCCGTGAGCACTCCAACCGGAAGCCGCCCGCTGCCAAGGTCGATCATTTGTCGCACCGCATCGGCGGCAACGAGAAGTACCGCACCCGCGAGCGCCGCGCCTGGCACCAACGCCGCGTGATGCGGCCCGAGCAATCGACGCGCGAGGTGCGGGCCGACAAGTCCGATGAAACTAATCGGGCCCGCGTAGGCGACTGCGATGCCCGCGAGAACACCGCCAGTCCAGAAAAGTGTGCCGCGCAGTCGGCGAAGATCGACGCCGGAAGAGTGAGCCTCATCGTCCGAGAGCATCGAGACATCGAGTGCAGGCGCGGATCGCGCAAGCACGACGAAGCCCACGAGTGTCACGCAGGCAAGCGTGATGAGTTGCGCGGTGTTTGGAATCTCGGGGAGTTGTCCCGCCATCCACGACAAAAGGTCGCCGCGCAAACCATGCGGCACCAAGTGTTCGAGAAGCGCTGTGCCCGCGCTGAAGATGGACCCAAGGATGACACCGGCGAGCACCAGCGTCGTCGGATTGTGGTTGTCACCCATCCGCCCAAATCGCGAGACAATTGCGAGGGCGACCGATCCACCAACGACCGCACCGATCGTTTCGGTGGCCCACGGGAGTGCCCTGCTCTCGCCGCTCGTGCGAAGCATGTAACCGACGACGAGCACACACGCGACACCGAAACCCGCACCACTCGAGATTCCCAAGACAAAAGGCGACGCAAGCGGATTGCGCAGAAGTGTCTGAAGTGCGAGGCCGGAGAGTCCGAGCGTCGCACCGACCACCGCAGCGGACGTCACCGACATCGAGCGAAGCCACAGAATCTCGCCCGACGGAATATTGAAGGCGAGTCGAAGCCCATCATCGCTCGACGCAGGACCGATCAGCGTGCGGAGCAACGCCGCGACGAAAAGAATCAGCGCAAGCGTGAGGAATCCGCGCGTTCTCATCGCTTCGACTCCGCGATCGCACGTTCGTAACTCGCGCGAAGTCGCGCGCGATCGGCGAGTGCCATGAGACTTGGCGCGAGTAGTTGCGGCGCTTCCACCACGGCACTCACGGGCGAGGCGCCAGTCCACGGCAGTTGCGAGATCGCGGCGCGCATGCGTTCCGCGCCGCGAGCACTCTCGGCGATCGCGAGCACGGCGTCGATGTCGAGCGCAAGAATCGCTTCTGGGGCGACCTCAATCCAACCTTCGCGATCAAGTGCATTCTCAAAACCTTCCGCGCTCAGCAACTCGTGGAGATAGTTTTCGTGACCAACCGCAAGAAACGGATCGGCGGAAACAAGACAGAGAACCTTCGGTCGCGCAGGTGTCGCCGTGTTCCGCTGCGCGTTCGTTGGATCTGTTGCAGGAGCAGATTGCGCGGTTGCCGCTTCAAACTCCGCGAAGAGTTTCTCGGCATCCGCCAATCGCCCTGCAAGGCCATCGCCGCCACTCTTCGCTTCCGTCGCAAATGTCCGCGCGATTTGATCGACGAGCGCGCGCGTCTCCGCAAACGAGTCGAGGCGTTGTTCAACAACACGAATTCCGTTCTTCTCGCAAAATGCGCGCAGCGCAGGATCGACGCCCGCGAGCGGCGGTTGGACAAAGAGCACATCCGGTTTCGCGAGCGCGAGGCGCTCGGCATCGAAGTCGCGCAAGTCGCCGATGACAGGAACGGCCTTCGGAACCCGCGCGCAGTACGGACTGCGCCCGACAACATGGGCGATCAAGCCGAGCTGCCAGAGCGTGTCACTGATCGCTGGCGAAGTCGTCGCGACCCACGGCCGCGGAGTCTCGACGACGGGCGCGATCGTTGGCTCACGTTGCTTCGCGAGCGGCGAGCCCTGCCCGAAGAGCAGCCAAAGCAACCCAACCACCACCGCGAACCCAATCATTTGCTGGAGATACCCCACGCGTGCTTTGCGACGACGTGTGCTGGCATCCTTCGTCGCCGGCTCGAGATCGTCGAGCACATCTTCGAGAACGTCACGCGAGTTCGCGCGTGCGTTCGTGCGTGCGTTCGTCTTCGATGCCGCGTGCGACGTCGTGGGCAATGCCTCCGGCGACATCTCCGCCGAAGGCTCGTCCGATGCCGCGCGCAACTTCAAGTGGGGTGTTTCGCGTGGATCAGGCATCGAAGCCATGGGGACGGGCCGAGTGTATGGGCCGAGTGTTTTGACCGAGTGTTTGAATCGAATACAGAGAACCGTCAGCGAAGAATCGCAATCACGAGCGCAACGAAACCGATCACGGCGGCCGCGATCGTGAGTCGCTCGCCTCGCGCCGCGCCAGCGCGACGCGCTTCCATCTCACGCACAAGCGATTCGATGCGTTCGCTGGCGAGTGACATCCGCACGAGCGCTTCTTCAAGCGATTTCATTTGTGATTCGAACGCCGCGACGGAGCGGCCTTGCCGATCGAGTTCGGCACGCGAAAGAGCGAGAATCTCCGTCTGCGCGCGTGATTCATTCTCAACGCGCTGTATCCGATCGTCGACCGACGCCAGTCGATCGGCGGCATCCGTCATCGTGCGACCAAGCGAGTGGACGAACGTCTCGAGTTGCGCGCGCATTTCGGGCATCGCCTCAACCCGTGCGGACAGTCGCGCAAGTTCACTTTCGACAAGCGCGATCGCCTTCGCGTGATCCTCACGCGCGACCGCGACGAGTTCACGCGCATCCGCCGCGGCGAGATGCGCTTCGTCCGCGCTGCGTACAGCGACACTCGACGCGTCGACATCCGACTGCGGCGCGGCGCCAATGAGATTGCGAAGAAACTGCCCGAGGCCCATGACGCCAATGTAGCACGGCACGCTGCGTCGATTGGCGATTCTTCCTGAGAGTCAACTTGCGGCTTCACTCGCCCCGCAGGTTCGAGCTCGGCTCGCGACTCAAGCCACCAACTGCGTCTGCACGAGCCGCTGGTACAGCTCGCACCGGGTGAGGAGTTCAGCGTGTGTGCCCACGTCGCGAATGGCGCCATCCTCCATCACCACAATCGAATCGGCGGTTCGAACCGTGGAGAGTCGGTGCGCGATCGCAATCACCGTGCGGCCGCGGCGGAAATCGTCGATCGCCGCCGCGATTTGCGCTTCGCTTTCGGCATCGATTTGACTTGTCGCTTCATCGAGGACGAGCACCGAGGGATCGCGCACAAGCGCGCGTGCACTTGCAATTCGCTGACGCTGACCGCCCGACAAGCCCGTGCCGCCTTCGCCGAGTTGATGCTCAAGGCCGGCGGGAAGTGCGGAGACAAACTGCCACGCGTGCGCGAGCCGCATGGCTCGTTCGATGTCCGTGTCGGTTGCTCCATCAAAGCCGAGGACGATGTTCTCGCGAATCGATCCGCGAATGAGGAGCGGATCCTGCGCGACAACACCAACTTGAGCTCGCAGCGACGAGAGGCTCGCGCCTTGAATATCGATCTTGTCGATACGAATCGAACCCTCGGTTGGGTCGAACAGTCGCACAAGCATGCTCGCGAGCGTCGTCTTACCGCATCCGTTCGGACCAACAATCGCGACGAACTCGCCGTGACGAATCGTGAGCGACACGTCGCGCACGGCGTCACGTTCTGCGCCTTCGTAGCGATAGCGCACGTGATCGAATGTGATCGCCGAGCCCGCGGACGCACCGTGGCGCGGAAGCGCGGGAAGATCGCGCTCGCGCATGCCTTCGGCCGGAATCGCGAGCAATTCCGCGACGCGCTGCGCGGGCGCACTCGCCGCTTGAATGTCGTTGAAAAGGCTCGTGAGCGGTCGCAACGCATCGGCTGCGAAACCGATCGATGCGAGCGAGAGTAAGAAGCGATCGAATTGCATCCGACCTTGGATGATTTCGTGCGCTGCGAGAAGTGCGAGCGCTGCAACCGCGATGATCGCGAGTGCCTCAATCAACGGGCTCGAAATCGCGCGCGCCAATCGCACGGCGCGATCTTGCATCACAAGATCTTTGTTCGCGCGGCCAAATCGCCGACGCGCCGCGCGTTCTGCGGTCGCTGTCTTTACACCACGCAAGCCTTGCAGCGCTTCGTTGGAATTGCGCAGCATGTCTTCGTAGGCCTTCATGGTGCGGCCGCTGCCGCGCGAAATGCGCTTTCCGAACTTCCGCAGCACCGTGCCGAGAATCGGCGCCACGATGATGGCCACGATCGTCAGACGCCAATCGAACCAGATGGCCGCGCCAAACGCTGCGATGCCTTTCGTGAGTTGCGCGAGGACTTTGCTCGTGATCGCGGAGAATCCGCGTTCGAGTTCGGCGGTGTCGCGCACGATGCGCGTGACGATGTCGGCCGGCCCACGTCGCACCACGATGCCGAGCGGAAGTCGAAGTGCATGACGAAAGGCTTCGAGTCGGAGCTCGGCGACGGTCAACATCGAGAGCGTCGTCGAGCAGTACTGATGCGCAAAGTTCGCGAGGCCACCAAAGACGGTGAGAATGCAGAGCGCGGACAAGATCAGCGCGACACCCGCGAAGCGATCGGTTGGCAACGCATCGATGAGCGACGGACTGATGATGTTCGAGAGCCACGCGGTCTTCTCGACGGCGTTGCGCACAATGGTTTGCAGATTGTCTTCGCCCGAACCCGCGAGAATGAGTTTGAGCAACGGCCCGATCGACACGAGGCCCGCCGCGAGGCCGCCGGCAGAGATGATGGAAAAGCAAATCGTCCCCACCGCAAGTTTCTTGCGGCGGAGGAGCCGAGTGGCGAATTTCCAAAACGGCGCGCTCTTCATCGTGGCCCATTCTCGCGTGGAACCGCTCCTCGGAGCAAGTCGAGCGTTTCCCAGTAGCGGGGCCAACTTTTTTCGACGCAGCGTGGGTTCGCGATCGCGATGCCAGGTCGGACGAGGCCCAACACCGCGAACGCCATCGCGATGCGGTGATCGTTCACCGTGTCGATGACGGTTGGAGCGAGCGCGCCCACGATCGGCGGCAACGGATGGACGCGCACCCAATCGTGGCCGGTCTCGACCACGCCGCCGAGGGCGCGGAGGCCTTTCGCCACCGCGTCGATCCGATCGGATTCCTTGACGCGCAACGTCCCAAGACCCGTGATGCGGCTCGGAGTGTCACACACGGCGGCAAGCACCATCGCCATCACTGCCGCGTCGGGCGCACGTGCATAGTCGCTGTCGAGTCCGCGAAGTTTGCTCGGCGCACGACCGTCTCTTCTTCCGCGCACGCGAACTCCGCTCGGCGTCTCTTCGATGCGTGCGCCGCGCAGTGCCAGATCATCGAAGAAGAGCGCATCCGGTTGAAGACTGCGTCGCGGCAGACCTTCGAGTACCACTTCGCCGCCGGAGATCGCCGCGAGTGCCGCGGGATAGACCGCGCTCGACGCATCGGGTTCGATGTCGACGGTGCCGCCGCGGATCGTTTGCGGTCGAATGCGAATGCTCGCAAGCCCCGTGTCCGGGGAACTTGCTTCAACCGGCCGATAGGCGACCTCCGCATCCACCCCCGCTGCTTGCAACGCGCCAAGCGACAACTGGATGTATGTCGCGCTCGTCGGCTCCTCCACGAACTCGATCTCGAGTCCTTCGGGAAGTGTCGGCGCGACCAACATCAGGGCGCTGACGAACTGACTTGATGCAGTCCGCCCGACACGAAGTTTGCCGCCACGAAGTTTGCCGCCACGGAGACCGTCGTTCAGCCCGTCGTTCAGCCCGTCACGGTGCCCATCACGCGTCGATCGACCGAAGACCCGCACGGGCAATCGCCCTTCTGCTTCGAGGTATTCGACGCGCGCGCCGAGTGTGCGAAGCATGTCGACGCCCTCTGCGATCGGCCGCTCGCGCATCCGCGCTCTGCCGTCGATGTCGCACCAACCGTCGTGCTGCGCCGCGGCGAGTGCCAACATGAATCGCGTGGGCGTTCCGCCATCGCCGAGGTTGACGCGCGCTTCTCTGCGCGCGACCAGTTCACTTGCCGCGCGAGGCGGCGGCGTGAGAATGACGACATCGCCGTTCGCATCGCCGTTCGCATCGCCGTTCGCATCACCGTTCGCACGACTTTCGCGTTGATGCGCGACACCGAGTTCAGCGAGCGCAGCGAGTAAGCGATCACAGTCGTCGCAGGCGAGGAGACCGACGAGCCGCGTGGGCGCGTCGGCAAGGGCCGCGAGCACCAAGTGCCGATTGGAAAGACTCTTCGAGCCGGGCACGCGCATCCGCGCATCCACGGCGCGCGTGAGCGGTGCGATCAGCAACGGATCGTGACGCACCGTTGGAAGCGCATCGCCCGCGGGCTTCAACCGGGCTCCCGACGGAACACAGCGACCACGTCTTCGACCGGAATCACGAAGAGCCGATTGTCGCCTTCAAAATCGACGGGAATCGCGTGCTTCGGATTGAAGAGCACGCGGTCGTACTGCTTGATCGGATAGTTCTCGTCGCGCTCGACTTCGGCGCTCACCGTCACCACGCGACCGGTGATCGTCGGAATCTCGATCTTGTCAGGGAGGTGCAGGCCAACCTTCGTGATCTTCTTGTCTTCGTCTTTGCGAATGAGAACGCGCTTGCCGATCGGTTCAACGATCTCAAGCGCCTGCTTCTTTTGAGCGCGGTCTCCAGCGTCGGGCATGGCGCGATCATACCGACGCGCCTCCCGCCGCACGATGCCGTTGCTGCTCGTCCGCGAGCATTCTTCGCGTCGCACGCCACGAACCATTCCGCTACCTTTCCGCCGATGCTGCCGCAACTGACTTCGCTGATCCGCGACGTGCCCGATTTCCCGAAACCGGGCATCGTCTTCAAGGACGTCACCCCGCTCCTCGCGGACCCTGCGGGACTCGCGCTCGCGATCGAGTTGATGGCCAATCCGTTTCGGAATGAAGCGATCGACGTCGTCGTCGGCCCCGAGAGTCGCGGATTCATCTTCGGAACCGCTGTTGCAACCGCACTCAGCGCGGGTTTCGTTCCGGTCCGCAAGCCAGGCAAACTTCCGTACCGCACGAAGGCGATCGAGTACGCGCTCGAATACGGCACCGATCAACTGCACATTCATGTCGACGCAGTGAAGCCAGGGATGCGCGTCTTGTTGGTCGACGATTTGCTCGCGACGGGTGGCACTCTCGTCGCGAGTACGAAACTCATCGGTCCGAGCGGCCTCGGCGCAACGATCGTCGGCGCGAGCGTGCTGATTGAACTCGAGTTCTTGAAAGGTCGCGCCAACTTGCCCGAGCTGCGGATCGAATCCCTGCTCCGTTACTGAGTCGATTCAGCCGAGGGCGCGGACTCGGTCGCGGGCGCGACGTTTGTTTCATTTGCGCTTGGGGTCGCTGCGTCCGTTTCAGGCGCGACGACGTCACGGGCGCTCGGGATGACCTGTGGTGGCGGAACGATCCCTGAACTTCCGCGCGTGAGCACGACGATCAGCGTCGCCAGTCCACCGACGAGCAGCAGCGCGAAGACCCCGATTGCGACGAACTTTCCGCCGTTTGGCGAGCGATTCTCGGGCGCATAGTCGGGGCGAGTCGCAGGTGGTGTTCCTCCGTGAATGCCGGGGGGCGTGCTGGGCGCAGTCATGCGGAGAGCGTAGCAACGTGCGCGTCGCGGCTCAGTCCGAATCGAACCGGAACGTGGCGCAAGCGCGGCAGCGCGGGGTGTGAAGGTGCGCGTGTGAAGAGTGCGTGGAAGGACGCGCACGAAAGAACGTACACGCGAACCTCATTCGAACAAGAACTTGTGCCCATCGTTACTTGAGCGTGAGGGGGCGAGGTGAGTATGATCGCGGCCTATGACCACGCTGAGTCCTTCCGCTTCTGTTTCGACCGCGACCGATCCCCTGCAATTGATCGACGTCGACCACGTGCGCTTTTACGTGGGCAACGCGAAGCAGTCGGCGTTCTTCTACGCGAGTGCGTTCGGTTTCCAAGTCGAGCAGATCGCTGACCTCACGACGGGCTCGCGCGACCGCGCGATGTACCTGCTCACGCAGGGCAACATTCGCATCGTGCTCGAGAGTTCGCTCACGAAGGACGGCCAGGCCGCGCGCGAAGCGACGCAATATGGCGACGGCGTGAAGGACATCGCGCTCACGGTCTTCGACGCCGAGAAGGCGTGGAAGCAAGCGATCAAGAACGGCGGCGAGAGCGCGTACGAGCCGAAGACCTATTCGGACGAGCACGGCTCCGTGACGTTCGCGGGCATCAAGACCTACGGCCGCGCTGTGCACACCTTCGTGTCGCGCACCGGCGCGTATGGCCTGCCGACCGTGAAGAACGGCGGCACGTTCATGCCCGGCTTCCGCAAGGTCGAGAACTTCGCACTCAACGCCTACAACAAGGCGAACCCCTGCGGCCTCAAGTATGTCGATCACGCGGTCGGCAACGTTGAGGAAGGCAAGATGAATCACTGGGTGTCGTGGTACGAGCAAGTGCTCGGCTTCTCGATGTTCAAGCACTTCGACGACAAGGACATTGGCACCGAGTACTCGGCGCTCATGTCGAAGGTGATGGCGAGCGGCAATCACCTCATCAAGATGCCGATCAACGAGCCCGCCGAAGGTAAGAAGAAGAGCCAGATCCAGGAGTACCTCGACTGGCACGACAACACGCCGGGCGTGCAGCACCTTGCGCTCCGCACCGACGACGAACTGCACTCGATCACTGAACTCCGCCGCCGCGGCGTCGACTTCCTCACGATTCCCGACGCGTACTACGAGACGGTCTGGAACCGCGTGAACAAGATGCTCACCGAACACGGCCACTCGGTCGTGAAGGAAGACCACAAGGCGGTGAAGGACCTCGGAATTCTCGTGGATGCCGACGACGAGGGTTACCTCCTGCAGCTCTTCACGAAGCCGCTGCAAGATCGCCCGACGCTCTTCTTCGAGATCATCTGCCGCCGCGGCTCGCAGAGCTTCGGCAAGGGCAATTTCAAGGCGCTCTTCGAGAGTCTCGAGATCGAACAAGGTCGCCGCGGGAATCTGTGAGCCGCGCACCTCGATTTCTCGTCTCTCGAATTCTCGCTTCTTGAATTCTCGCTTCTTGAGGGCAGAGTGGGCGCTGTCGTAATCACGCGCGCCACGCGCCGATGCTGTTTTTGACATTTGCAGCGGACTTGGCGCACAAATCACTCGTTCGGGTCTTTCCTCAGGGCATGAGCCGAACGTTCCTTTCCCCGCTCGCGGCGACCGCGACGCTCTTCATCTCCGTCTCCTCGCCTGCTGAGGTGCTGTTCAACCAAATTGGAAGCCCCTCAAATCTGCCACCGACCGGTCCCGAGGGGTTCTACCGATATGGCTCACAGATTTTCGTGGGCGAGTCGCAGTTTGACGTTGCCGCATTGGATGACTTCACCCTCGGTACCGCTGCGCGGATCAACTCCGTCGCGACTGTCATCGCCGGTTACGGTGCATTCTCGTCGTACGAGGCGATTCAGGGATTTGAACTGCGAATCTTCGCATCACCCGAGGCTGCCGCGTCTGGGCTCTCGAATGCGCTCGCCGTCCGAGCACTCGGCGGGGCGTCGGCATACTCCGACTACGGAACCGGTAAGCTGGTGCAATTCGCGCTCGCGCAGCCACTCGAACTCGGTGCCGGTTCGTACTGGATGACCGTACAGGCCGTGAACGCTGCCCCCACGAATGGGCAGATCGGCGTCGTCATTTCCGACATCGGTAATCAAGCGAGTTTCCAAGCGAATCCTGGCGGTGGATTTGGCGTTCCAGGAAACCTCATCGCGCGCCCTGTCAACTTCGCCTACCGCCTCAGCGGTGAAGTGGTCCCAACGCCTGCAGGAGTACCCTTGCTACTCGTTGGGATGTTGATGCGCGAACGCCGACGACGTTGACTCTGCCACCCGCCCCGCGCCTTCGCGTCTTTTTCACGCACTGCGCGCAAGGTCGCCGATGAGAAGTACATGTCGATCGCTCGCATCTGGGCCGTCGCGCACTGCGCGTCGGCGTCGTCTCGTTCCGGCCGTTGCCGCGCGCTTTCAGCCGCACTTGCGCTGATGTGGAGCGCCTCGGTTGTGTTCGTCGCGAGTGGCTGCGGCAACCCACGATCCGCGGAAGCGGCGCCGGAGCCGGCGAAACCAGCACCGATCCAAGATGTGACATGGTCGTCGAAAGCGCGCGAGGCGTACTTCAACGACTTCGTCGGCTTGCGCTACGGCAAGGCGTCGCCAGGCGACGTGACAACGCGCGCGTGGCCGATCCAGTGGCCGTTTGAGGGCTTCGCGCCCGAGCCGACCTGGCTGGAATCAACTCCATTGCGGGCTCCGATCGCCTCCGTCGAGTGGCGCTTCGCCGAGGGCACGCCCGTTGAGACATACGTCGACGGCGATCCAACGCTCTTGCGCTTCGCGCTCGCGGCTCGACCGGAATCGGGTTCGGCAACGTCGCCGAACACGACTCCACCCGTGAACGCCAACTGGACGTGGCCGACCGCATTCGCGTCGGCATGGACCGCCGAAGACGATCTCAATCGAACCAACACGCGCTGGCTCT
Organism: Phycisphaeraceae bacterium; assembly: GCA_040380385.1. Lineage (GTDB taxonomy): Bacteria > Planctomycetota > Phycisphaerae > Phycisphaerales > SM1A02 > QWPT01. The sequence continues at coordinate 13,493 of JBEIJG010000019.1, forward strand.
GGTGCGATGCGTTCGCCGATGTCTACGAGATCGCGCCCGGCGGGCCATATCTCCTCGCTGTCGATCAGCCGGGCGGCGAAATCGAGACCTCACTCGTGTGGCCCGACGCGTCGGGAGCGGACGATCCTCGCGCGGCAATCACGTGGCCGTCGCGCAGCTCAAGCGACGAGCAAGCACACCGCACAGCCCGCGGCAGCGCGAGCGTCATCGCATCCGCCGACTTTGATGCGAACGGCTCAAGTGATTTCCTGTATCTCACCGGAACACCGCTCGGCGCATCGCTCGGTATCAGTTACCGCGGAGTTCTCGTACTCACCGATGCGAAGACACGGCGCGCACACGTCGCTGAACTTGCGACGAACGGCATTGGCTTCATCGACATCGATCAGAACAATCGCAGCGAGATGATGCTTGCGCGCGAGGGCGTGCACGTTCCAAAGTGTGACGACGGCTTCCCGCATGATTTCACGGTGACCGATCTCATTGGATTCCAACGCACGGCTCCCGTTGATCTCGCGGGAATCGATCGCGTCCGAAAGGGTTCGTTCACGGGAACCTTCCCCGCGTGGCGCGCGGTGGATGGCGATCCGACGCAAGCGTTCCGAACACTGCTCTCTGGCAACCTCAAGCGAGAACTCCATTCGAGCGGATTCCCGGCGTACAAACAGTCCAGCAAGCGACGATGACGTAGGTACTACCACGCGACGAGCAAGATCGCGAGATCCGCGGCACCAACAAAGTCGTCGCCCGTGAGATCCGGCGATTCTGCACCCCAACCTGCAAGAAGCAGTGAGAGATCGGACGCGCCGACCATGCCGTCGCGGTCGATGTCACAGAGCCGCGCGCGGAATTGCACGAGGTCTTCACCGTCGACATCAGCGTCGCCGTCGAAGTCGAAGAGCGCGCACGACGGGCCGAACCCAGACTTCGTCCCCGCGCAGGCATCGGCCGCAATCGCATCGACGCCGTTCCATTTGCCATCACGGTTGAGATCACCGAGCGACTCCGGCGGCACAATCGGCCACTCAACACCCGCGGCATAACCGACCAAGACGCGCTCGGGGCGCGAAGCGCCAACACGCGGCCAACGCACCGTGATGCGATCCGCCGTCGTCGCCGTCCCGATCCCCGCATGCACGATGTACGAACTCTGGCTCTTGTAACTCGAGCCCGCCATGACTTCGCGCAGCACCGTGCGTGTTTCCGTTCCACCTGCGGTCGCCGCGGCCGTGAACTCCACATCGACCAGCGCGCCGACCGCATGCGTGTTCTTCCCGCGACCGAGCACTTTGAGACGAATCGCGTTGTTTGCGGAAGGCGCGGTGTTTACGAAGAGGTCAAGCGTCGCGAGGTATGGCTGCGTGAGGATGTCAAGATCACCATCGCGATCGATATCGGAGACGGCGATGCAATACGTATCGATACCGTCACCGAGACCAACCGACGAAGATCGATCGTTGAATGGGAAACCACCTTCGTTCAAGAAGAGATAGTCGGGCTTGTTGAGCATGGACACGATGAAGGCGTCTTGATCACCATCGTTGTCGGGGTCAAAGATCACCGTTCCCCAACCGGTCGCGTTGCCCGTCATGCCCGCAATATCCGCGGATTCCGTGTAGCTCCGCGCCGTATCCGTGAGAAGCAACGCGTGCCCCTCACCCGTGTTGGCACAGTAGATATCGACGTAGCCATTCATATCGATGTCGCCCGCGAAGACGCCCATCGAATCGATTGCGATACACGCACCGTTGTTCGGTTCTGAAACGAAGACGCCGCCTTCATTCCGGAAGTAACGATTGGGGAGTGTTGGCGTCCCCTTGTCGTTTGAGACGTAGAGGTCACAGTCACCGTCGCGATCGAGATCTTGCAAGAGACATTGGAAACTCGCGCCTGCGTCATCCACGCCGAGTTGTGCGGAGATTTCGGTAAACGTGCCGTTTCCCTCGTTGCGGAAGAAACGATTGCGCAACATGTTGGAAAGCGTGAGCGTGCGCATCGCAACCGCGAGGTCGAGATCGCCGTCGCCGTCAAAGTCGCCGAAACTCGAGCCTGCGCCCGCGCCGCTCGTACCAGTGATTCCCGCCGCGGAAGTCACGTTTGTGAAGTTCAAACCGCCATTGTTTCGGTAGAGAATTGCAGGCTGCAGCCAGCGCGTGAGGAAGATGTCGAGGTCGCCATCGCCGTCGTAATCGGCGCACACGAGGCCCGAGGGTTTTGTCGGCGCACCGAGGCCGGCGGTTGCTGTCACGTTTGTGAAGTAGCCCGCGCCGTTGTTCGCGTAGAGCACCATCGACGGCGAGCCGCCGGTTGCGATGAGATCGTCATCGCCGTCGTTGTCGAGATCGCAAAGCGCAACGCCGCAGCCATACTGCCCCGTTCCACCAAACATGCCCTCGAGATTCGAGTAGACGAAGCCGCGCGCGGCGGCAGACTCGGTGAAATGCACGACATCCGCTCGC
>JBEIJG010000020.1:0-15676 GCA_040380385.1 Phycisphaeraceae bacterium
ACTTGGTGGGCCGTTTGATGGGCGCACGCTGCGAGAGCTTCGCGAACTCCACCGCGACGAACTCCTGGGTGTCGCGACGCCAGCGCCTGACGGTGGCTTTCCACTCCTCATCAAGTTCCTCGACGCCGCGGAGAATCTGTCAGTCCAAGTGCATCCCGACGCTGCGTACGTTCGCGCACACCAAAACGCGCATCTCAAGACCGAAGCGTGGATTGTGCTTGCGGCTCAACCAGGCGCGCGCGTCTACCGCGGACTTCGTGCATCGACAACGCCCGCCGAGTTTCGCGCAGCAGTCGAACACGGCCGTGCGCTCGAACACCTCGAGAGTTTCACCGTCGCGCGCGGCGACTGCGTCTATCTCCCAAGTGGCACATGTCACGCGCTCGGCGCAGGAATTCTCGCAGCCGAAGTGCAAACACCAAGCGACACGACGTTTCGCGTCTGGGACTGGGATCGCCACGATCCAAAACGCCCGCTCCATCTCGACGAAGCGTTCTCCTGCATGAAGTTCGGGGCTGCGCAATCGGATGGTCGGCCCGGCTTCGTCCGGTTTGACTCGATCGAGCCACTTGTCGCTGGCGGTCTCGCCACGCGACGCCTTTGCGCTTCGGATTTCTTCACGATCGAGTGGATCGACGCGCGTTCGCCGAGCGAGGTTCCCATCGATGCGACGGGCGTTCCCGAAGTGTGGATGACACTCGCAGGCCGCGCGCGATGGCGCACTTCATCCGGTGTCATCAACGCTCCAACCGGCACAACCATCCTGCGACCGGCGCATGTCGAGCCAGGCGAAGTGCTCCTCGACGAGAATTCGAGCATCTTGCGCTGCTTTTGCGCGAGTCCGCTCGACCGCGCGTTGTAGCCGCGCGACAATGTCGGAATGCCTCTGCTCCGGCTCTTCATTGTCACCACCAGCATCGCGCTGACGCTTTTGTTCGTGCGGACTGCGCGCGCCGATCGTTACAACGTGCCCCCAGGAAGTTCATGGGAGACGCTCGCACCCAAGTTGAAGCCCGGCGACGAAATCGTGCTCGCGCAAGGTGTCCATCAACCGGCGGTTTTGACCGGCGTATCCGGCGCGCCGTTTGCGCCGATTGTCATTCGCTCGAGTGGACCGAACCAACTCGCGGAGATTGCCGCCGACCGCGAGTCGATCAAGCTCGTCGATTGCCGCCACATTCGCATCGAACGCATCTTGTCTCGCTCGCCACGACGCGCGGGAATTCTCATCGAATCAACGAAGCCTGGCGCGTCCGCGGACATCACCATCGAAGATGCGCTGATCGTCGGACCCAAGGGACTTGCCGAAGAATCAGGGATTGTTGCACGCGGCGTGAAGGACCTCGCGATTCGCCGATGCCGCATCGAGAACCCCAAGAACACCGCCATCACGATCAGTGATTGCGATGCCGTCACGATTGCTGATGTTCAAATTGTCGCTCGCACCGATCTCTCTCCGAATGTTGCGGTGCGGCTCGAAGGACGCGTTTGGAGCACGCTGATCGAGAAGATGCAAATCGCGGGACCGTTCGTGACCGCGTTTGAGCTTGGTACGTCGGAAGGCACTCTGGCGAGCGCGACGCGTGCCCGCGCCGACGCAAGCACGCCTTCTGACGCTGCAACGTCGGCTCCCTCACAAGACACGCCCAAAGGCAATGCAGCGATCAATGCGGCGAACGACGCGACCAACGACGCGGCGAACGATGCAGCTACCGCGACGCCGCAGACCTCGCGCGAACCGCTCGTGCGATTCCTGACCATCAGCAACATCCGAATCACTGGTGTCCGACGATTGCTCGATGTCGGAAGCGTCGCCGACGCGTCTGTGCGCAACGTCACGCTTCAAGAAGCGCACGAAGAGATCTACCGAATCGCGCTGCCACCCGCGGGCCGGCCCGGAGCCGCGCTCCGCATGAGTGAGTGTTTGATGGCGTGGACTCCAGGGGCGCTCCGGCGGATCGGTGTTGTCGGCGAGGGCGCGAACGCGAAGGGCTTTGTGCTCGGCGGGAATCTCTGGTGGAGCGCCGAACTCCCGGCCGCACTCACCCTTCTTGGGGACGCGGGGCAGCCCTTCCCGGGAACCGTCGAGACGCCCCAGACAATCGACGTCGACCCGAAACTCGACCTCCGCGGACTTCCAACCGCTGAAAGTGCCAAGGCTTATGGGTACACACCCGGCTGAAGCCTTGCTCTTACACGCCGGACACGTCCCGTCCGGCTGTCGCGTCACAGATTGCGCACGACGTCGTTGAAACTGCGCTGTTGGGTTTCTGCAGAATGGCCGAGTTTGGCCCGGAATGATCATCCGTCGCGAAACGTCATTGCCGGGCCGCTCCATGCGGTCGAACAGCGCCCCCGAGCCCCGCCCCTGATTCACCGAGGCACCCGTGCAGGATCTCCCGTCCAAGCCATCTTCGAACGCTCCGCTCACGGTGTCACCGGCGATGCCGATCGCGGGCACCGTGGGAAAGCCGATCACCGAGCGGGCGTTCGCGCATTGGGTCACGCGCCTCACCCCTGGTTTGGTGCGCCTGAGTTTCGGCATCTGCCGCGATCGGCAGCGCGCTGAAGACATCGTGCAAGAGGCGTTCGTCCGTTTGTGGAAGACCCCGCCGATCGGTGGCGAGCCTGCCATTTCGAGTTGGATGCGATCCACCGTTACGAATCTCTCCATCAGCCTGATCCGTCGCAAGAAGCGCACGTGGACGCTGATCGATGAATCAGGCTCCGCGCACGACTTGCGCGCAACGGCGCCTGAAGCGGACGTCGAGCGTCGCGAGGACGTGTCGCGCATCTCGACAGCACTCGAACGTCTCGACCCCGACAAGCGCGCGATGATCATGCTCCGCGTCAACGAAGGCTTGTCCTACGAAGCCATTGCGGAACATCTCGGCGTGCCGATTGGCACCGTGATGAGCCGATTGAATCGTGCCCGACTCGCACTGCTCGGTGAACTCGAGGGCGAAAGCGCCACGAAAACTGAAGGCGCAGATGGCACGAGTTCCGCCGTTCGACCAAGCGAATTCAACCCACAGCGCGTTCGAGACGCGACCCGCCGCGCAGAGTGATGACAGCGCGTTGAACCGGATGACGTTCACTGGCGACCACGCACGCCAAGGACGACGACAAAGACGACGACAAGCACAACAAGATTTTCGACAAGGCAGGACACCATGCAACTTCATCGAGACGACTCACACCACCACACCCGCGGCGACTCGCATGATCGCACGCACGCGCCCATCGACTGCGTCGGCATGAAGGCCGCGCTCTCGGCGTACCTCGATGACGAACTCACCCGCGCCGAGCGTTTCGAGGCGGACAGTCACTTGGTCGGTTGCGCGAATTGCCGCGCACTCGTCGAGCGCGCCGAAACACTGGATCGCACGCTGCGATCCGCACTCGACGCGGACATCGCCGATATCGACGAGGAGTTTGCGTCAAACCCAATGGATCTCCGCGCGTTCCGTGCAGGTGTCCTCGAAGCGGTTGGCGCTGAGCACCGTCGCCGATGGATGCCGCGCATTGCGGCTGTTGCTGCCGTTCTCGCCGCCGTTGCGGGTGCCACGCTGTTCTTCCGCTCGGGCAATACGCCTGCCTCGCTCGCGCCACTCGGGCCCGGTGAGATTCTTCGCGGCGGCACCCCGGCTCCGAGCACGATCGCACGGGTCGCGCCTCCGACTGAGCAATCGATACAACTCGCTTCGTTGAGTTCCGACGATCGACAAGCGCTTTACGCAACCAGTGTGCTCCTCGAAGCCGCGCGTCGAACCGCGTTCGACGATCGCACGCGTCGCGAAGAACTCATCGCTACCGCGCGCTACGACGAACTCGTGGATCGGCTCGAAGGCGTGTTGCCCAAGTTGCCCGCAGAAGATCGCGCAACTGTGGCGCTCGCACGCGCGGCAACCGAGCTTCTCGCCGAAGCGGCAGACAGCCCCGATCGTTGGGCGCGACTTCAAGAGGACGTGACGATTCGCGCGCTTGACCGTTCGGTGGATGAACTCAGCGATCGCGAGTGAGTCAGGAGTAAGTCACCGCGAGTCGATGCGGCTCGATAACGCGCGCGAAGAGGCAAGACCTGCCGAGGTCGAGAGATTTCTCTCTCTCAACCACGCGTGAACAGCTCGATGAGCGAACAACGGCTTGCGCGATTGGTATCTTCCCTCACGCGAATGGACTCGCCATCACCACTCAACTTCCGCGCGGCGCAAGCAGCAACGGCCTACGGACAGGGCATCCGCCCGCAGTTCCGCCCACAGTTCCACCCTCAAGCGCAGCCCGACGCGCGCGCCGAACTCCGCGGAACCGCAGCGAGCAATTCGCCAAGCAATGCAGCATCGCCGCAGGCCTCGAACGCCGCGCGATTCACGGCGTCTGGCACCATCATTCCTCCGCTTGCGCGCGAAAGCGCCGACGCAAACCCGATGCGCGTTGGTCGACGCCCCGATGCGCTCGCACCGAATCTCGCCGCGATGGTCGCGGGACAGGTCGATTCACCAGTGGCACGTGGCGCTGGCTTTGACGCACCCGCGGCTATGACTGCTGCGCCAGCCTCCCGCCCCACCGCTCCCGCCGCCTACGCGATGTACACCCGCGCCGCGGATCGCGTTGAGGTTGCCACGGGGCTCTCGGTCGGCCGAACCCTCGACGCCCGCGGCTAAGCGGATACGCGCCGACAAACCAACACTTCGACAGACGCGCGAGGGAAGGACTGACGCGATCGCGGGAACCGGCCGCGACTCTTGCCATTGTCCGAGAGCGCACGTCCGAAAAACTGCCGTATCGAAGCGATGTTGGCTTTGCAGCCGCGCGTTGAAGCCGCTATCTTCTCGACCCTCCGTGAAATCCGTCACGAAGTCCCGCGAAGTCTTTTCGAGGGCTCGTGATGATCGCTACGGATGATCGCTACGAGTGATCGCTTTGCGTGATCGCTTGCCGTGATCACGGAGACCGTCAGTCGTCCTTCAAGAGACACCTCACGCAGCGCTCGAGCCAACGCGATTCCCGCCGAGGACCTCGAGCACATTTGGAGCCCCCATGGCCAGCACCGGCACCGTCATTCAGGTCATCGGATCGACCTTCGATGCGCAGTTCCCAGAGTCGGATCTGCCCGAGATCTACAACGCCGTTCACATCAACTTCGAGACGAAGGGCCAGAAGATGCTCCTCGTCGGTGAAGTCGCGAAGCACCTCGGTGGCGGTCAAGTCCGCTGCGTCGCGCTCGCATCGACCGACGGTGTCAAGCGTGGCGACCCCTGCGTCGACACTGGCGCGCCAGTGCGCGTGCCTGTCGGTGAAGGAGTCCTCGGCCGCGTGTTTAACCTCCTCGGCCAACCGGTCGATGAGCGCGGCGCAGTCGCTGCGACCAAGACCTCGCCGATTCACCGCGAGCCGCCGGAATTCGTCGAACTCAATCCGAAGACCGAAATCCTCCAGACCGGCATTAAGGTCATCGACCTTCTCTGCCCGTTCGTCCGCGGTGGAAAGATCGGTCTCTTCGGTGGTGCAGGCGTCGGTAAGACCGTCGTCATCCAAGAGATGATTGCGCGCGTCGCGCGTAACTTCGGTGGTTACTCGGTGTTCGCCGGCGTCGGCGAGCGCACCCGCGAAGGCAACGACCTCTGGCTCGAAATGCAAGAGGCCGAATACACCGACGCGAGCGGCAAGAAGATGCACGTCCTCGACAAGGTCGCCATGGTCTTCGGCCAAATGAACGAGCCGCCAGGCGCGCGTCTTCGCGTCGCGCTCTCCGCGCTCACGATGGCAGAGGAATTCCGCGATGCGTCGGGTAAGGAAACCCTCCTCTTCGTCGACAACGTCTTCCGCTTCACGCAAGCGGGTTCGGAAGTGTCGGCACTCCTCGGCCGTATGCCGAGCGCCGTCGGTTACCAACCGAACCTCGCGACGGAAATGGGTGCGCTCCAAGAGCGCATCACCTCGACCCGCCAGGGCGCGATTACCTCGGTGCAGGCGATTTACGTTCCTGCAGACGACTTGACCGACCCCGCGCCAGCGACCACCTTCAGCCACTTGGACGCGTTCATCGTGCTTGAGCGCAAGATCGCCGAAAAGGGCATCTACCCCGCCGTCGATCCGCTCTCGTCGACCTCGCGTATTCTCGACCCGCAGGTCCTCGGCGAGCGCCACTACAAGTGCTCGCGTCGTGTTCAGAACATCCTGCAGCGCTACAAGGATCTCCAGGACATCATCGCCATCCTCGGCGTCGACGAACTCTCGGAAGAAGACAAGCTCACGGTTTCGCGCGCGCGCAAGATCGAGCGCTTCCTTTCGCAGCCGTTCTACGTCGGCGAAGTGTTCACCGGTCTCCCGGGCGTCACCTGCTCGCTCGAAGACACGATCGACAGCTTCGAGCGTCTTACCAACGGTGAAGGCGACGATCTGCCGGAAAGCGCCTTCATGTACGTCGGCACCCTCGCTGACGCGCGCAAGAAGGCGGAAAAGATGGCGGCTGGCGTCTAAGCTGCTCGCACGTCCGCGAACGCAACCATTGTTTCAATCGTCGCAACCCCGACCTCGGTCGGGGTTGTGCGTTTTTCGGAACCAACTTGCCTCTCAAGCGAATGGGGTTAGGTTGCTCAATCCCGCCGCCTCCGTTCCTTGGCGGTTTCGAGCACCCGTCCCGAACAAAGCGGGAAACGCCCTTTTCGCCCCATCAGGGGCTCAGAATACGCTCTACCCAAAGAGCCTTTAGGAGATTCAGCATGCGCCATTTGACGGTCGCCACGACCTTCTTGCTTCTCGCAAGCAGCCCTCTGTTCGCCTCAAACGGCGGCGGAAAGGCCAAGCCTGTCCTCGCAACGGGCAACGTCCCTGCAATGCTCGAGGCGAACGGACACGGCTTGCGCGGCGCGCCCTGGGCTGCGCAGCAAGCACTCGAGCCGCTCTCCGCAATCCACGGATTCGACGCTATTCCCGCGCCCGTGCTCGCACTTGAGTTGCAAGACAACGAGTTCTACCTCACGGAAGACGAGATCACCCGCCAGACCGAAGATCGCAAGCCGCTGCGCTTTGCGATTCCCGTGCCAGTCGCGATCGACATGGCACACGGCGAGTGGATCCCCGTCGAGGGCGGCCACGTCTGGCGCGTCATTCTCTCAAGTGCAAACGCGACAACCTGCCGACTGCACATCACCGGCTTAAACGTGCCCGAGGGCCAAGAAGTCCGTCTCTCGTCGCCGGGCTGGGAAGATTCAGTCATCGGCCCGATCGAGGGCGTTGGCGAGTTCGGCACAGGCGAGGCGTGGAGCATGTCGTTTCCGACGAATGAGGCGATGATCGAGTGGTTTGTGCCAACGGGCGCGAAGGTGACGTCCCTTCCGTTCGAGGGCGTTGACTACTACCACGGCTACCGTCAAATCTGGAAGTTCGGCGATGAAGAAGGCGGCGTGGCGGTCGGCACCTGCCACCTTGATCCGATTTGCTTCCCCACATGGGCGAACGAATCAAACGGTACGGTGCGCCTGATTTTCGGCGGATTCCTCTGCTCCGGTCAGCTCACGGCGACGACCGCTGCCGATGAGACGCCCTACGTCTCCACGGCCAATCACTGCCTCTCGACGCAGGCCGAAGCGAACAGCTGCCAGTTCAACTTCTTCTATCGCCGCAACACCTGCTCGGCGGCGGCCACGGCGGCGGCTGGCACCAACGTCACGGGTAGCGATCTTTCCGCCACCCAGCTCGCAAGCGACTGCACGCTGCTCATGATTCGCCCGACGCTTCCAGCGAGCGTTTACTGGGTTGGTTGGCTTGGTACGTCGGTAACGACGAATACGCCTTCGACTGGCTTGCACCACCCAGATGGCAGCTACCAACGCATCTCGTTCGGCGTGAAGAACGCAAACGGTTTCAACTGCGGCAGCCCGACCACCAACTGGTCGAGCCTCTCGTGGAACCCAGCGACGCAGTATGGCGTGACCACCACGGGTGTCACCGAAGGCGGCTCGTCGGGTAGCGCGATCTATCGCGATTCCGACAAGAAGATGTACGGCGTGCTCACGTGTGGCTCAAGCTTCTGCTCGACGCCGCAAGCCGACGACGGCTACGGTCGCTGGGATCTCGCGGTCAGCACGGGTGGCTTCGGTACGCTGCTCGCCGCGGGTGCAGACGACAACCTTGAGCAGAACGACACCTGCGCAACCGCCGTGGCGATCACCCCAGGCACTGCGTACGCAGCGCGCGTTGTCAAGCGTCTCGATGAAGACTGGTACTCGATCCCAGTCGCACCAGGCGCAAGCATGAGTGTGAACATGACGTTCACCCACGCGAACGGCGATATCGATGTCCAAGTGTTCGGAACCTGCGGTGGCACCGTCCTCGCAGACCGCAACGCAAACACGAACAACGAAGTCTTCTCCGTGACGAACTCGACGTCGGGCTCGACGCTCTTGATGCGCGTCTATCTCGCGACGGATACCCGCAACGACTACTCGATGACTGTGACGACCACGTCGCCGCCACCAGCCAACGATGAATGCGCAGGCGCTCTCGTGATTTCGACCCCAACGGTCTCGTTCAACACGACGACCGCTGGCGACAGCACTCCGTCTGTTGCAGCGAGCTGCTTCGACGGTGCGGGCGTCAATTGCTACAACGACCTCTGGTACCGCTGGACGGCGCCATGCACTGGTTTCGCAACTTTCTCGACGTGCGGCGCTGCGAGCTTTGATACGCGCCTCGTGATGTACGCGGGCTCGACCTGCCCAACCGCTGCGACGCCGGTCTTCGCATGCAACGACGACAGCTTTGCGTGCGCACCCACCACCACGACCGAACTCATCGCGGAAGTCACTGCTGGTACGGAGTACTTCATCCGCATCGGAAGCAAGGTGAACAGTGGTGGTACGGGTACGTTGACGGTGAGCTGTGAACCAGACTCTGTGCCATGCCCGGCAGACCTTGACGGCTCGGGTACGGTTGATGCGTCGGATCTCGCCTCGGTCCTCAGCGCGTGGGGCTCATGCAGCGGATGCGCGACTGACATCGACGGCAACGGCCAAGTCGATGCTGCCGACCTCGCCTCGATCTTGAGCGCGTGGGGCGGCTGCCCGTGATGCGCTGAGCAGAGAACTTCTCGAGATTGACCAAGCCGCGCCCGTGTGCAAACCACACGGGCGCGGTTCTTTTTACGATCCCGGCATGAATCTCCTGCACATCGCCTTCGCTGCGTCACTCGCTGGCTCGCTCCTCTTTGCGTGCGGTTTCAGCGCGCCGAGTTCATCGAGCACGCTTGGTGCACCGCCAAGTTCGCTTGTCCCCGCGCCGCGAACGGATGAGTGGGCGATCGCGCGCGAGAAGGAGTGCATCCGCCGCGCGAAAGAGTCGGCGCCTGCGAAGATCGTCTTCGTTGGCGACTCGATCACGCAAGCATGGGAAGACCCAGGGAAGGCTGCGTGGGAGAAGTTCATCGCACCGATCGGCGCGGTCAACCTCGGGAACTCTGGCGATCGCACCGAAAACGTGCTGTATCGCCTTGCGCAAGCGCCGCTCACGCGACTCGCGCCGGAGCACATCTTCCTTCTCATCGGAACGAACAACCTCGGCCACGGCACGAGCAACGCAGCGGAAACGCTCGCAGGTGTTCAAGCGGTCGCGGAGCTGCTCGTCGCGCAATGCCCCGATGCAACCATTCACATCATTGAGATCTTCCCGCGTGGCGAGAAGTTCAATGCGATGCGCGGCGATGTCCTGCAGATCAACCAAGCGCTGCGCGCGTGGGTGCCGCTCGCGAATAGCGCGATCACCGCGAAGGGCCGCGCAAGCGCACGTGCTCCTCTGGCGATCCACGCGATCGGCGATGCATTCGTCTCACCCGACGGATCGATCTCGAAGGACGTGATGCCCGACGCGCTGCACCTCTCACCTGCTGCCTACGAAACGTGGGCGAAGGCTGTGGCGGGCGTGGTCACCCGCTCGAAGTCCTGAGTATCCAAGTCGTACGCGAGCCCAAGTTTGCCCAAGCGCAGTTTGAAGCGCACGTCATTCCACGTCATTGTCACGTTCGATGCGGCGCTCGCGAAGGATCTCTTCTTCAGCGGCCTCGTCCTCGGTCCAGCGCGGCGGGGCCTTCGAAAGCACGATCCCCTTCTCATCGAAGACGACTGAGTACGCGCGGTCTGGATCGCCGTGAAACGCCGCGCTCGACGCGAGGCTCGAAAGACCATCGCCCCACTGGAGGCGCGTGCCTTGCACCCCGTCGAGTTTCGTCGAGAGTGCCCATGTCGAACTCGGCTGCCCGAGGATTTCGATCACTTCGTCCTTGGTCATGCCGGGTTCGATGCGCGCGAAGCCATCAACGACTTGCTGTGATGCGCAAGACAGAAGACCGAACGAAACAAGAATGGACGCGACAACAGGCGCAAGAAGGGGCGCAACAAGAACCGGTGCTACGGGAAGTGACGCCGCCGAAAGTGACGCAGCGAGATGCGATACAACGCAGAACCACACCGAACAAACACGGGACGACAAACGAGGCATCGCTCTATCCTCGCCGCTTCTGCGTCGGCCGACAAGCGGTGTGCGCTTGTTGTGCGGTCAATCAGCAAAGCTCCATCGCGGCTTATGATCCCCTTCGCGTTCTCGATGCGGATTGCTCAAACCCGAACGTCGGTGCACGTCCGCCCTTGATCCAACGACGATCGGTGCCGCAATCGAAGATTGAAGAGCACTGAAGAAAACTGAATACCCATGACACCCGCCACCGCTGAAGCAGCCGCTCCGTTCAACCTCACCGAAAGCACCTCGCGCGCCGTCGCCGCATTGGTCGCCTCGCACGGCGAGCAAAACCGCACCGCGATCGAACAGGGCGTCGCGCGCGTCGCATCGCGTTGGAGCGCGAAGGACGGCGACAGCGCCGCGTTTGAAGCGTTCTGCGCCAAGCACTTCGTGTCGGACACAGCAGAACGCACGCGCCTGCTTGCGCGGCTTGAGAAGGCGCTCGAGCAAATCGACGGCCACCTTTACGAGATGCGCCGCACACTGCGCCGACACCACGATCTGCGCGGCGACGAGTTCCCCGGCGTCGATGACATCCTCGCACAGTTCGACCCAGCACCCGATCTTTCAGAGCAACTCTACAAGCAGAAGATCGCGCACCTCGCGCTTCTCAACTTCGAGCGGCCGACACTCGCCAAGATGCTCGAACAGGGCACGTCGTGGAGTGATGCCGATTGGGCTGCCGCACGCGTTGCGCACAATTTCGGGCCGCGCATTCCGGTTGAGCTCGCGGATCGCGCGCGCAAGACCTCCTTCGAGTCGGGCAAGTTCGTTGCAGATTTCCACGTGCCGGTCGGCGGGCTTGTCGACGCAAACGGGAAGCGTTGGTTTGAGACCGACCGCAAGCTCATCGCACACTGGCTCGTCCGTGAAGAGATCAAGGCTGGATACGGCGACCCAGATGGTGTCTTCAAACAACGCGCGCTGTCGTGGGTGATGGCGCGTCATATCGATGGCTCGATTCCACAGCGCGTGATGTCGGGCGAGGAAAAACGCGACTGGAACCCCGAGAAAAACACGGTTTCCGGCGGCGATCCGGGTGATCTGCTCGGTCTCGAGCGCTACGAGCACTGGATTGCGAACTTCCGCATGGCGCGCGAGTTCGATCCGCTCTACCCCGATGAACCGACTGCGATTGCGCGCAAGTTCGCGCTTGAGCGCGAGATGCCAGAGGCCGAGGTCGAGAAGCTCATGACCGACCTCCTCGACGCACCTGTGCGCCGCGACTTGGCAGCATTCATGTCGAAGAAGCTCGGCCGCGCGCTTGAGCCGTTCGACATCTACTTCGACGATGTCGTCGAGGCAAAGCCAGCGACCGAGATGAACGCGGCCGTGAAGGCACGTTTCACGGACATCAAGGACTTCGAACGGAAGCTCCCAACGGTGCTGCGCGAACTCGGTTTCGACGCGAAGGACGCCGACTTCCTTGGTTCGCATGTCCGCGCCGAAGTTTGCAAGGGTGCGGGTCACGCGATGCGGCCTTACCTTGAGGGCTACGGCGCGTGGCTTCGCACGTCGAGTCTCGAGAACGAACTCGGCTGGGACGGCTTCGATACCGCGATGCACGAACTCGGCCACAATCTCGAGCAACTTTGCTCGACCTACTTCGTCTCGCGGCCCGCGCTTCGTGGCGTTCCGAATACGGCGTGCACCGAGGCGTTCGCATTCCTCTATCAGTCGCTTGCGAAGCGCGTGCTCGGTCTTGAGGATGCCGCGGCGGCGAATCGCCAGTTCGCCGTCGACTCCGTCGCAACGATGCTCTCGGCGTGCCAGATCGCAGGCCCTTCGCTCCTTGAGCTTCGCACTTGGCGTTGGCTCTACGCGAACCCGACGGCGACGCCGGCTGCGCTGCGCGCCGAAGTTCTGCGCATTGCCGAGGACCTCTGGAAGCGGTTCTACGAACGAGACTTCGGCCAAGACCCCTACCGAATCCTCGCTGCGTACCAGCACATGATCGCCCACCCGCTCTACCTGCCCGACTACACCCTCGGGCACATGATGAGCCACCAGATCAGGTCCTATATGCGCGGGAAAGATCTCGCAGTCGAAACCAAGCGCATCACAAGCCTCGGCTGCCTCACGCCCGACCTCTGGATGCGCAAGGCTGTCGGCGGGCCGGTCTCGGCGGCGCCGCTGGCTGCAGACGCCTCCGCAGGACTTGCGCTTCTCGGCTGATGAGGGGCTTTGCTCCCGGGGCTTGCTCCCGGGGGAAGTCCAACAACTCCTGAAAATGGCGGGAGTTGTCTCGCAGAAACTTCGCTGCTCTTGCTCTTCTCGCATGGAGGTTGCGAACAAGGTTCGTTCGCTTGCCGATAGTCCCCCACCTCGCGCGGTGCCCAGCGGCGCTTCGCGTGCGAGGCAGGGAAGATCGGACCCCTCTATGAGCGACACGAAAGCACGAAGCACCCCGGCATCAAAACGCGACTCCTTTCCCGCAACCCAGCGGGGTTGGCTCGTCGCCCAATTGGCCCAGGGTGCGGACGGCTTGGCACGAATCAATGCCTACGTCATGCAGACTTACGCAGAACCTCTCGGGAATTACGTCGCAGGATCGAGCTTCCGCTCGCTCGGCACCCCCGCGGACCTTGTGTCCGGGTTCTTCGCCTCGCGACTTGGGCAACCCGCGTACTTCGAGCGTTGGATCGAGAGCAATCTGCCGCTCCGTCGCTGGCTGATCAACGGCTTCCTCTTCTTCTTGCAAGAAGAGCTCCGCCGCCGAAAGTCGGAGCGTACGGAAGCGATGCCGAGTTCCGCGGTGGACGAACCCGCCTCGAACGCTCAGTCGGCCGTCGAGGAGTTCGATCGCATTTGGGCCGCGTCCATGGTGCGTTCCGCCGCGACCGCCGCGCGTGAGCGCTGCGCGCAGGAAGGCTTCGATCCCCACTGGCAGATGTTCGAGCGGCACTTCATTCAGGGAGTGTCGTACGCAGATTTGGCGACGGAATTCAGTGTGACTGGCGGTCAGAGCGCGAGCATGGTGCGAACTGCATCGATTCGCTTCCGACAAGCCGTGGTCGATCTCCTCCTCAAGGATGGAGCGACGGAAGAGGAATTGGATGATGAGATCGCTCGACTCATGAAGGCCTTGCGGCCGGGATGAGTGCGGCGGACAAGCTGGGTGAAAAGATCGCGACGACTGAAATCGTCGTGCAAGTTGAAACAGGAAGAGGGTCGGCTCAAGAGTTGTCATTGAGTCACGTCATGAGCGAGATCAACCAGAACATTTTCGAAAGCGCCTCTGAGGCGAGTCCAGTAGCGGCATCGCAAGATTGCATGCGTTTGCTGCTCTCGCTTGGAGATGAGACCGATCCACTCCTCAGTCGAGTGTTGGATCGTTCGCGCCGCCGCGACGGGTTGTTGCCCACGCGAACTTCGATTGAATCGGGCCCGCTCTCCGCGCCAGGCTCGCCGGTTGAGCTCTTCCACGATGGCGCTGCCTCCGACGAGGACTACGCGCTCGCGCTCATCGCGTGTGAGGCCATGCGAGAGTCTGGCAATCCGGGCGAACGAGAACTCGCGGCGTTGTCCCTCGCAATCCTCGAAGCAAGTTCCATCGTGTATCGACGGCGACTCCTCGTCTCGGGCACGATGAAGGAAGCAGACGCTCGTCTCGCTGCTGCCGCCGCAGGTTTGCCTTCTGAATGGGCTCGACTCGCGTACGCCGCGATGCGCATGCCACTCCGCGCGAGTGCTTAAACCGCATCTCGGCCGAGCAGTAACTCACGCGCGGAAGCCGCAAACATCCACGCGCAGAGGAGCCCTCAACGACAGTTCGGCGCCAGTCATCGGTCGGCGTCGTCACTCCCGAGTCACACTGAACGACGCCAACGCTCAACGTTGTCGCGTGAAGACGTTGTCGCGTGAAAGCCGTGTCGCGTGAAAGCCGTGTCGCGTGAAAGCCGTGTCGCGTGAATTCGACGCGCCGTGATGGCCCAAAAAAGATGAAGGCGAGAGGGCGGCGACAAACGCGCACCCTCTCGCCCTCACACAAATCAGGCGCTAAAGCTCGAATCAGGCGCTAAAGCTTGAGCCGCATCCACAGGTCGACGTCGAGTTCGGGTTGTTAAACACAAAACCCGAGCCCATGATTTCGTCCTTGTAGTCGATCACGGTTCCGTTGAGGTACAGATAGCTCTTCGGATCGCAGACGATCGTCACCGAGAAATTGTCGTCGGTGGCCGTGGCGGTTGCCGTTCCGCCAGACGAGTCCGAGCCGGATTCGCCGAGAGCCGCGGCAGAAACGCGCGGCGTACGCGCATAGGTAAACGTCCAAGCCTCATCTGAGTCCTTCTGGACTTCGGTGAGGTCGAGGGTGTAGTTGAAGCCGGAGCAACCTCCGCCCTTCACACCCACGCGAAGCTTCATGGTGGCTGCATCGAAGCCGTGCTCAGCGATGATCTGATCAATACGACGTGCGGCAGTTTCAGTGACTGTGACTGGCATATGCGTGTTCCTTTCCCAACTCAGTGGGCGCTTGCCGTCGCTGCAGTTTCCGCAGCAACGCCGTTCTTCTTCTTGTAGTCCGCGATGGCACTGCGGATCGAATCTTCCGCAAGCACCGAGCAGTGAATCTTCACCGGAGGAAGGCTGAGTTCTTCGACGATTTGCGTGTTCTTGATCGCGAGGGCCTCGTCGATCGACTTGCCCTTGATCCACTCGGTCGCGAGCGAACTCGAAGCAATCGCCGAGCCGCAACCGAAGCACTTGAACTTCGCGTCTTCGATCACGCCGGTGTCGCTGACTTTGATTTGGAGTTGCATGACGTCGCCGCATTCCGGCGCGCCAACGATGCCGACGCCGACGTCCTTGCGCGTCGCCACTTCCTTCGAAGTGCCGAAACTGCCGACGTTGCGTGGGTGCTGGTAATGGTCGATGACCTTGTCGCTGTAGGCCATGGTGGTGTTCCTTTCAGAGCGCGCTTCTCGCGCGAAGTGTTGCGTTGCTTGTCTTGCTCAGGATCCGAACGTTTCTTCCGGATCCGTAACCCCAGGATCCGGCGAGTACTTCGTCGGATCCGTAAAACTCGCCCATCAGGATCCGGCGAGTACTTCGTCGGATCCGTAAAACTCGCCCATCAGGATCCGAAGAGTACTTCGTCGGATCCGTAAAACTCGCCCATCAGGATCCGAAGAGTACTTCGTCGGATCCGTAAAACTCGCCC